>CAYNIO010000024.1:0-13521 GCA_964397495.1 uncultured Planctomycetia bacterium | reverse complement strand
GACCTGCATATTACAGAAAGTACCCCGCCGGTGTTAAGGATAGATGGCAGACTCCATGTGCTGAAAGAATTTCCTGTTTTAACCCGCGAGGATACAAAGAAATTAATTTACAGCGTATTGAATGATACTCAGAAGGAAAGTTTTGAGCGCAATAAAGAATTAGATTTATCCCTGGCACTTCCGGGGCTTGATAGATTTAGAGTGAATGTCCATATCCAGAGGGGCGCTGTTGAGGCGGCCTTAAGGCGCATACCCTGGAAAATACCTTCTATGGAAGAATTGGGTATTCCCCAGGTAGTCTCGGAACTAGCGCGTAAACCTAATGGTTTGGTCCTGGTTACCGGCCCTACAGGTATGGGAAAGACTACTACCTTAGCGAGCATGATAGACCTTATCAATAATGAGAGATCCTGCATTATTATTTCCATCGAAGACCCTATAGAATTTGTCCACAGCAATAAACGTTCTATAATCAAGCAGAGGGAAGTTTATTCAGATACTAATTCTTTTGCTGAGGCTTTGAAGAGGGCTTTAAGGCAAGACCCTGATGTAATAGTAGTGGGAGAAATGAGAGATCTGGAGACAATCTCTACTACTCTTACTGCGGCTGAGACCGGGCATCTTGTTCTTGCTACATTACATACACCTGATGCCCCCCAGACTGTGCAGAGGATAATAGATGTATTCCCGCCCCACCAGCAGCAGCAGGTCCGTTTGCAACTTGCTGATTCTTTGCAGGGTGTGGTTTCACAGCTCCTTCTTCCTCACGCTTCGGGCCAAGGAAGGGTTTTGGCGACAGAGATTATGATAGCCACGCCTGCAGTGAGAAATCTTATCAGAGAGCAGGAAGTAGAGCAACTTCCCACCCTTATCCAGACCGGGGCTCAATACGGTATGCATACTATGGATAAATGCTTAAAGGATTTATATCAAAAAGGACTTATTACCTATGACACTGCTTTGAGTAAAGTAAGAAACATTCAGGAGTTTAAAGCTTTATGACTTTGGAAGGAAGGGTATTCAAGTTCGGCGACAACATCAATACTGACTATATTATTTCAGGCAGATATAAATTTTCTATTACAGATATGAGAGAGTTGGCAAAGCATATTTTTGAGGACATACGTCCAGAGTTCGCCTCTCAAGTCAGCCCGGGAAATACTATAATTGTTGCAGGCAAGAATTTTGGTTGCGGTTCGTCCCGAGAGCAGGCCCCCTTGGCTATAAAAGAAGCAGGAATCCCTGTGATAATTGCTGAAAGTTTCGCCCGCATATTTTACAGAAATGCCTTTAATGTAGGTTTGGTGCTTATAGAGGTAGATACTTCTTCTATTGAAGAGCAGGATTATCTGAAGATAGACTTGGAGAAATCGCAGATAGTAAATATTACTAAGAGTAAATCTCTGGAGTTTAAGGCGTTAGAGCCTTTAATGAGGAAACTTCTTCAAGAGGCAGGAGTGGTAAACCTTATCAGAAGATATAAAGGCTGGCCCCAAATATAACCCTCTATGTATACCATAACCCTTATACCCGGCGACGGCATTGGACCAGAGGTAGTTGAGGCAGCGAAAATCTGTATTGAGTCTACAGGGGTTGGTGTAGAATGGCAGGTATTTGAGGCAGGAAGCAGGTGTTTGGAGAAATACGGATGCCTCTTTCAGGAGGGATTGATAGATTCTATCAGGAGAAACAAGGTAGCCCTGAAGGGCCCTATAATTACTCCTGTAGGCAGAGGATACAGGTCTCTTAATGTGACCTTGAGGCAGGAATTAGACCTTTTTGTGTGTCTGAGGCCGGCTAAATCTTATGAGGGTGTGCATTCATTTTATAGAGACGTAGATATTATAATCTTTAGGGAAAATACTGAAGACCTTTATAGTGGCGTAGAATTTAAGCATAATTCTCAAGAGGCACACAAGCTCATAGAATCAATAAATAGTATTTCGGAAAGAAAAATTAGGTTTGATTCCAGCATATCTATAAAGCCTATTTCTGTATATGGGTCTGAACGCATATGCAGATTTGCTTTTGAGTATGCTTTAAAGCACGGACGCAAAAAAGTAGCCTGCGTACACAAAGCCAACATAATGAAATACACTGACGGTTTATTTTTGGAGAAATTTTATGAAGTGGCCAAAGATTATCCTCAGATCCAGGCCCAGGATTATATAGTAGATAATCTCTGCATGCAACTCGTTAAGAATCCTAAGAATTTTGATTGTCTGGTTCTGCCTAACCTTTATGGGGATATAGTATCTGATTTATGTGCAGGTCTGGTAGGCGGATTAGGAGTAGCCCCAGGAGCAAATTTGTCCAGGGAAATAGGACTATTTGAGCCTGTACATGGTTCAGCCCCCAAATACGCGGGAAAGAATAAAGTTAACCCTACAGCCACAATTCTTTCCGGCGTCCTCATGCTTAGATTTTTAGGCGAGGAGGAGAAGGCAAATATATTAGAAGAAGCAGTTTCAGAGGTGATAAGGGAAGGCAAATTTGTAACCTATGATTTAAAACCCCACAGGGACGACCCCAATGCTGTGGGCACTCTGCAGATGGCCCAGGAAATAGCCAGAAGGGTTAGAAAGAGGGTATGATTAAAGTTGGTATAGTAGGCGCAGGCCAGGTGGGGAGTTCTGCTGCTACATTTCTAGTAAGAAGCGGCCTCGCCCAGGTAGTTTTAGTGGATATAAAGGGAGACCTTTCCAAGGGCAAGTCCTTAGATTTAGAGGACCTTTGCGGAGGCTCTCAGGCTAAACTCGGCATAACCCCTTCGCGTTATCTAAAAGGGCTTAAAGACGCAGACGTAATAGTTATTACTGCCGGGGCAACACGTTCTGCAGGTATGCAGAGGAAGGAATTATTAGACATCAATGGGAAGATAGTTGAATCCATATGTAAGGATTTAAAGAAGATGTATTTTCGGGGAATACTGGTTATGGTAACCAATCCTTTGGATGTTATGACTTACATTGCTTATAAAACTTTAGGCCTTCCCCGGGAGAGGGTTTTTGGTATGGGCCAGATACTGGATACCCTAAGGTTAAAAGGAATAATCTCGCGCATTTTAGACATTTCTCCCCAGAGCATAGATTGTATGGTAATTGGCCAGCATGGCGAACACATGGTCCCTCTTTTAGAAAGGGCAAGGGTAGGGACAGTCCCCCTTAAAGAACTTGTAAGCGAGGCCAAATTCAAAAATATCAAGGAAGAACTTGTTCAAAGAGGGGCTAAAATAGTTTCCTTTCTGGGCAAGGGGAGCGCTTATATCGCTCCAGGTTTTGCTATATTCCAGATAATCAAGAGTGTAATTTTAGACGAAAAGAGGGTAATTCCTGTAAGTGTATCTCTAGAGGGAGAGCATAACCAGAGAGGCTTGTGCATAGGGTACCCCTGTGTAATTTCAAGGAAGGGGGCCCGGATATTCCCTCTGAAGTTTTCTTCGTCAGAGAGAGAACAGTTCTTATCTTCCTGCAGGCAGGTAAGAAGTATAATTAAAGCATGTATGATTTAGGCATAATAGGTTCAGGCCCAGCAGGCCTTGAAGCCTCTCTTTATGCACGCAAAAATAACCTTTCCTGTGCATTGATAGAAAAAGACCTCTTGGGAGGTTTATGCTTCAATCGCGGCTGCATCCCTACCAAACTTTATATCCACCGCCTTAAACAGGCGCGCAAATGCGGCAAAGCCCTCTCCTTGAAGGAACTTTACGCAGAGAAGGAAAGATTTCTTTCGTCTTGGAGGGAGGTGCTTTTTAAATTTCTCAGGCAGCAGAAGGTAGATGTTTTTTTCTCGCAGGCCAAAATATTAGACAATCATACTTTAGAGCTGAAGGATGGTAAAAAACTTGAAGCGAGATACATTCTGGTATGCACCGGCTCAATTCCCAGGCCTTTGCCGCATATTGAAAGAAAGTTTTATTTTCCTGAAGATATTTTTTCTTTAGAGAGTATAGGAGACAACATTCTCATAATAGGCGCAGGTGCTACAGGGCTTGAGATAGCCACCATCCTTACTCTTCTGGGAAAAAGAGTAACGGTTATAGAAAAAGAGCCGCAGATTCTCCCCGGCATAGATAATTCCGTAGCCAGGAGAATAGCGGTATTTTTAAGAAAGAGAGGTATGAATATTATAACGTCCCATAGCCTAAAGGCAGAGAAACTAAAAAGTTACGATGACATCTTCCTGTGCACAGGAAGAATCCCTCAAAGAATAGGGGCAGAAGAATTTTTGGAGGCAGGGAATATATTTCTTTGCGGGGATGCCAAAGGAGACAATTTTTTTGCCTATACTGCTTCCTGGGAGGCCAGGTTTGTGATAGACAGGATACTGGGGAAGGAGCCACGAAACATTGCCAACCGCCTTTATAGCGTATTTTTAGAATTGCCCTTATCCTGGACAAAATCCGACTATGCTGGAGAGTGCGAGCAGAAGACCATTCCTTTAAGCTCTAATCCTTTGAGTTTTTTCTACGACTCCCACGAGGGTTTTATCAAATTGAAGATAGATTCACGGACACACAGGCTTAAGGAGGGGTATGTATTTTCAGAGTTTTCTTGGGAGATAATTCACTTCTTGAGTCTGGTGGTTTCTTTAGAATTAGAACTTAATTTTTTTAAAGATTTCTTGTTTTTTCATCCCTCTTTTTCTGAAAGCCTGAAAGTTCTGGGCGATTAGAATATCGCCCCTGCAGCAAATCAGATTTTGGCAAATAATAAAGTTTTGTTATAATAAAAGGCTATTAAAAGCCGAGGTTAATTTTGTATAGAAGAGGGGGTGGGTTTTTATGGAGGTAGTAGTTCCAGAGTTAGGCGAAGGGGTGGAGAAGGCGGTTGTATCTTATTGGTATGTTAATGAAGGGGAGCATGTAGAACAGGATGATGACCTGGTAGAATTGGCGACGGATAAATCTGTAATAAACATTGCATCTCCCTGTTCAGGGATTATCTCCAGGATTCTCTATGACGAAGGCGAAACTGTAGAAGTGGGGAAAACCATCGCTGTAATTGAGGAGGAAGAAATAGATTTGGACCTTGACGAAGAAGAGTAATTTTCAGATTTAATGCCGCATTATTCTAAGAATATATATCTCTTTTATATCACCGAAGGTTCAGGGCATTTCCGGGCTGCTTATAATATTTATGAAAATCTAAAGGCAAAATATCCTAATTTAAACACCTTCTTCATTAACATATTCTTCCATTTTTTCCCCTTAAGCGAAAAAGTCATAAATCTTATATACGCCATAATAATAAGAAAATTACCCTTTATATGGGATATACTTTATGACAAGAGAGTGGTAGTTCAATCACTTAGCCCTTTGTCCAAAATCGTAAAAAAGTTCAGCTTCCCTAAACTGGACCGTCTTTTCAGAAACAATCCTCCTTCAGTAGTGGTTACTACCCAGGCTTTTCCCTGCGGATTGGTGTGTTTTTATAAAAGAAAGGCGCGCAGAAAGTTTCTGGTTCTGGCAGTGATTACCGATTATCTCCCTCATGGATTCTGGATAGAGGAGGGTGTAGATTACTTTACTGTATCTTCTGACGAGGCCTATGAGTATCTTGTAGAGAGGGGGGTTCCCAGAGGGAGGATATTGAAGTTTGGTATGCCTTTGCACCCTGGATTTTATACGGATCTTTCTAAGGAAGATATACTGAAGGAATTCGCCCTCTCTTCCCGCAACAGGGTTTTGGTTATGGGAGGGGGGCAAGGGTTAGGGCCTATAGAAGAGACGGTTTCTCTGCTCGATAAGTTAGACGAGTCTTTAGATATTCTGGTAGTTTGCGGGAAGAATAAAAAACTTTACAGGAAACTCAAGAATAAAAAATTCAGTAAGAAAGTATTGGTTTTTGGGTATGTGGAGTACATAGAGAAATTGATGCACGTATCCGATATTATAATTACTAAGCCCGGGGGCATAACTTTAGCAGAAGCCCTTTACAAGAATCTTTGTATAATAGCCCTCAAGCCTCTTCCTGGCCAGGAAAAGAATAATATGCGCTTTTTTAAAAGACATAATTTAGGAGATTTAGCCTACAGTGCGAGGGAGGCGGTCTTAAAAGTTAAGATGTATCTTGATAACCCCAGATTGTTAGAAAGAAGGAAGATGCATATTCAAACATACCTTAAGGATAAATCAGGAGACTTTATAGATTTCATAATAAGCAAAGTTAAATAATGTATTACCTTTACGTCATAGGAAAGTTTTTAGCTAATATTTTTCCTCGAAGGTGGGGGTATTTCTTGGCTTCTATAATTTCTGATATCAGGCTTTTGTTCTCTCGCGAGGACAAGAAAAATGTTTACGAAAATTTAAGAGTAATATTTCCCCATATGAGCCCCAGGCAACTTAACGTATATACTAAGCAGGTATTCAGGAATTTTGCTAAGTATCTTGTAGATTTCTTGAGGTCTCCCAAGATAGACAGGGAATTTATAGAGAGAAATGTAGATTTCGCCGGTTGGCACATATTAGAAGAATTCTATAGAAGTAAGAAGAGGTTTATAATTTTCACTTGTCATTTGGGAAATTGGGAATTGGGAGGGCAGGTAGCCTGCAATTTAGGTTATCGCATATGGGGGGTAGCCCTGCCCCATAAAGATATGAAAGTGAATGTTTTTTTTAACCATATGCGCTCTCTCCAGGGGCTGAAGACCGTTCCTGTAGGGAAGGGCACTAGGCAAATAGTAAGGCTAATTAAAGAGGGGGATCCCGTGGCATTTTTGGGAGACCGCGATTATTCAGGCACAGGCACAGAGATAGATTTTTTCGGCAGGAAGACTTACATTCCTTCTGGCGTAGGCTTTTTTTCTCTTAAGTTCTCTTGCCCTATCATTCCCATATTTTTTGTGCGCGAATTCAAAGACAGGTTCAGGATGATTTGCGAGGAGCCAATATTTCCTGAGGGTAAATCTCTAGAAGAGGTGCTTAGAGAGTGTGTTAAAGTGATGGAAAAATATATCAGGAAATACCCTCAGCAGTGGTATATGTTTGATAAGTTCTGGATAGAATGAGTGCCTATTGTGTCCTTATACCCGTATTTAACGAGGAGTCTACTATAGGCAGGGTAATAGATTTATTGAAAGGCAGAGGGTTGGATATACTCGTTGTTGATGACGGCTCTCACGACAAAAGTCATCAGATATGCGTACTTAAGGGCGTGGAGGTGTTGCGCAATGAGGATAATAAGGGCAAGGGTTATTCTATACTCAAGGGTTTAGAATACCTGCAGGATAAAGAGTACGAAGCAATCATCCTTATTGACGGCGATGGTCAGCATAATCCTTCTGAGATTGACAAGTTTTTAGAGTTGTTTGAGGCCAAGAAACCAGACCTTATAATAGGAAACAGGATGGGCAATCCTAAAGACATGCCTTTCATAAGGCGTATTACCAATAGATTTATGTCTTTTTTGATTTCTCTATTATGCAGGCAGGAAATAAAAGATTCTCAATGCGGCTATAGGCTCATCAGCAAGAATTTCCTTAAAAAGGGCGACCTTAGAAGCAGGTATTTTGAGATAGAGTCAGAGATGATTTTAGAGGCCTGCAGGCTTAAGATGAATATTATGCAACTTCCTGTAGAGTCTATATATAAAAGAGAGACTTCCAATATCCACCCCCTTAGAGATACCTTAAGATTTATAAGGTTTTTAGTAAGATGGATGAGAGAGAAGTAGAGGCGTCATTAAAGAATATGATAGAGGTTCAGTTAAAAAGGCGGGGCATAACCGACGGAAGGGTCTTGAATTGTATGAGGAAGGTTAAAAGACATTGGTTTGTGCCTCGACAGATGAGGCCTTTTGCTTACGAGGATAGGCCCTTGCCTATAGGAGAAGGACAGACTATATCTCAGCCTTATATGGTGGGCTTAATGACTCAGACATTGAACCCTAAAGAGAATGAGAGAATATTAGAGATAGGCACAGGGAGTGGTTGGCAGACTTCGATTTTGGCTTGTCTTTGCAAAGAGGTTTATACTGTGGAGAGGATTTTCGGACTTTACGAACGCGCTTATCAGGTGATAAATAAATTAGGAATAACCAATGTTTTTTTTAAAGTAGGCGATGGAAGTCTGGGCTGGGATGAACATTCGCCTTATGATGGCATAATGGTTACATGTGCCTGCCCCCAGATTCCCTGGTCCTTCAAGAAGCAGGTTAGTGTAGGGGGGAGGATTATTCTTCCTTTGGGAGGGAGGTTTTCCCAGGATTTAATACTGGCAAGAAAGATATCAGAAGATAAGTTTGAAGAAGAGTATATTTGTGGCTGCGTATTTGTGCCTTTAATAGGTGAATGCGGCTTCCAGTCTTAATTTTATGAATTTGCCTCCCAAAATTCTAGTATTTTTTACTTCTATGCTCCCCGTTTCAGAGCTTAGAGGTGCTATTCCTCTGGGGGTAGGTTTGGGTTTAGATATTCCCACGGTTTTCATCATAGCGGTAGCAGGAAATGTTGTGCCGGTGCTTCCACTTCTTTATCTTTTTAGCCCCCTGCATCAGTGGGCTCAAAAGTTTTTTATTACCAGAAAGTTTTTTGGCTGGCTGGACCAGAGAACCCGCCGCAGAGCCGAATTGGTGCGCAGATACGAACTTTTAGGCCTAATGCTACTGGTAGCCATTCCTTTGCCCTTTACCGGCGCTTATACAGGGTGTATTGCTGCCAGCATATTTGGTTTGGATAAAAGGAGTTCATTTTTTGCTATTTTTTTAGGAGTTCTTATTGCGGGGTTGTTAGTCTCTGGCTTGTGTTGGGGCATAAAGAATATTTAATTTAATGAGCAAGGGCATTTTGGCTCTTCTAATATTTTTTATTTTTACGGGTCATTATTTTTTGTATTCCAACCCTTACTCCTTAAAAGATTATCCCCTCCCTTTCCCTGAAGGAGAAAAACTTCATTACAGGATTTTTTTTAAAGGGATACCCGCAGGAGAAGGGGTGCTTGTTTTTCACGGAAAGAAGACCTGGAATTCTCAAGAAGTTTATTATATAACTTTTAAAACCAGCATTTTTAACTTTAGGGATATAGAGGAGATTTATGCGGACAAGGAGAGATTTCTTCCTTTGAGGGTCAAAAGAGACATAAGAAAGATGAGTATAGGAAGAGAGAGGATAGAAGAAGTTTACGACCAAGAGAAACATAGTATAGATATTTCCAAGAAGGGCCTGGTACTTTCCAAAAAGATAAACATAAAGAAAGACTCGTTTATACATAATTCCATTTTGCTCTCTTACTATTTCCGCATTCTTTCCTTAAAGAGCATTCCCGCTGGGGCACTTGAGGTAAACTTGCCAACAGTAAAAGTTAGCATAGAGTATAAGGGCAAAAAGAAAATTACTACTCCTTTAGGGGAATATGAATGTTTTGTATTCGAGGGCAGGCCTAAGAATTTCAGGTTTTATATAGCAGACAGTCCTCGAAGGCTTCCACTCAGGATTGAGAATACAGAAATCTTAGGGTATGATATGGTGCTTTTTGACACAGAGGTACCTGAGGTTGACAATTAAGGTTTTTCTGATAAAATTAAAATATGATAAATGAACGTCGCCGCTTTAGAAGATTTCCGGTTCTGCGCAGTCTGAAAGTAAAGCCCTCTGCGTCGACAAAAGATTTAAAGGACGTAATCATTAAAGACATAAGCCAGGGCGGGGCGCGCATCTATAGCGAAGATTTCTTTGCGCCCCAGAGTTTTATTAAGATTTTGTTTAATCCTGATGTGTTTCGGGAAGTAGGGGGCAGAGTAGTGTGGGCAAGGAAGACTCCTTATCAGGATTCTTATGAGATGGGTCTGGAATTTACAAATATAGACGGATATTCCCGCAAGGAATTGCTCTTGAGTTTCTTGTCATTAGGTTCTTAAAAATGGGAAAATCTGATAGAGTAAATTGTGCTAATTGCAACAAGTCTCTGAAGAGAGTAAGAAGGTATTATAGGGATGGTAAGTACTGGTGCAACAAGAAGTGCTACAAGACCCATAAAGAAAAAGAATCCCAGGCATAAGAAGTGTCAAAAATTGTTGAACGCAGAAAAGCCCCCCGTATATCTAAGAGCCTACCTCTAAAGATAAAGCACCAAGATTTCGACTTTATCACTGAAACTAAGAATATAAGTGCTATTGGTGCTTATTGTAGCGTAAGTTCTTACATCCCCCTTATGACTAAATTAAAGATAATGCTCATCCTTCCTAAATACCCTGAGTCTGGGGGCAAAAACTACAGGATTGAATGTACGGGAGTAGTGGTAAGGACAGAAAAGCAGAGTTCTCAAAACAAGTCTTATAATATCGCTATCTATTTCAATGATATTAAAGAGAGGGACAAGGAAAAGATATCTTCTTACATTGATTGGCACCTTCGTAGCGCTGTTCGCAATCGTAAGCCTTCTTCGTAATTTTCTTGAAATTCCTTCCTCTGCTATGGGCAATAATCCCGTGGTGCTTCCTCTCGTAGACATTAAGGAAGATAATCTGATTTCTTTATTAAACAAAAGGCATTCTTGTAGGATTTTTTCTTCCAAAAAACTAACCCTTAAAGAGGTTTCATTATTGCTCTGGTCTAGCAATGGTTTAAGAGTTGATGCTAAAAGCCGTGCTACCAGAGTTATACCTTCAGCAGGAGCGACCTATCCTTTGGAGATTTTCTTGGTAGTAGGTGAAGATTCTGTAGGCAATTTAAAGGAAGGCGTGTATTATTACGACTACAGAGGCCATTCCTTGAAGATTTTAAAAGCGGGGGATATAAGAGGTAAGTTGTCTGAGGTTTGTTTGGGGCAGGAATTTATATCAAGGGCTGCGGTGTCTATAGTTATATGCGCCAGGTATAGCCGCACGACCTCTTTTTATGGAAAGAGGGGCATAAGGTATGTATGGATGGAGGCAGGGCATGCCTGCCAGAACATTTATCTTATATGCGCAAGTTTGGGCCTGGGCACGGTAGAGGTGGGAGCCTATAATGACGAAGGTGTAAAAAGGGTTCTGGATTTGCCTGGGGATTTAGAGGTTCTGAGCATAATGCCCGTGGGTCATTCAGCCTGAAATGGCACACCCCCTTAAGAATATAATGCCTGTAAAATTGATTTTAGGGCTGATATTCAAGGAAATTCAGGTTTTTGAAAAGGTCAAGATAGTTCTAATAAAGAAACTGGGAGAAATTGATTTTGAGTCTCCTTGTATAGATTTCAGTTTCACCAACTATTATTGTGAAGAGATGGGCAGCCCCTTGTTTAGGAAATTCTTAAGTTTTGAGAAACTTATTAAACCTACCCATATAGTGAAGATAAAATATTTCTGTTCTTCTTTGGAAGAGAGGTTTTCTTATAGGGGCAGAAGAAAGATAAATATTGACCCCGGGTATATTAATCTGTATCAATTGGTGCTTACAAGTTTCAAGCCATATTACCAGAGAATAAACCTGGGCAGAAGTGTTTTTGCTGAAGTTACTTTGCATTTCCAGAAACAGAGTTTTAGGGTCCTCGAATGGACCTATCCTGATTACAGGACCAGCCAATATATCGAAATATTCAACCGCATTAGGCAGATATACAAATCTCAGATGAAAAATGTGCTACCATCTGCTTGAGAATTGCCAACTCTGCCCCCGCAGATGCCGAGTTAACAGGCTTGAGGGCCACAGGGGTTATTGCAAGGCCCCAGCCTACCCCAGAGTTTATAATTATTTCCCTCATAAAGGGGAGGAGCCGCCTATCTCAGGAGATAGAGGTTCAGGTATAGTTTTTTTCTCTCATTGCCCTTTAAAGTGTGTTTATTGCCAGAACTATAAATTTTCCCATGAAGGAAATGGCAGAAATACAAATATTCAGGAATTGTCTGAAATATACCTACACTTACAGAGTTTGGGTTGCCACAATATTAATCTGGTTACAGGCACACATTTTATACCCTGGGTTATAGATTCTTTGAAGATGGCAAGGGGTGAGGGGTTAAACATTCCCGTAGTCTGGAATACCAGCGGTTTTGAAGAACCTAATATCTTGAGGTTTCTTGAGGAGTATATAGATATTTATCTTACAGATTTTAGATACATAGAGCCTCAGATATCTCGGCTTTATTCTAATTGTGAAGACTATCCTTATTGGGCTCTGGCTTCTTTAGAAGAGATGCTTCGTCAGAAAAATAGATTAAGATTTTGCGGAAGTTTGCTCAAAGAGGGGGTTATAGTAAGGCTCCTGGTTCTTCCTGGAAGAGTAGGGGATTTGGAAAAAACTCTTTCTTTGATACATAAGAATTTTGGTTTCAATAATTTAGGAATAAGCGTCCTCATCCAATACCACCCTTTTTATAGGGCTGGAGATTTCCCCCAGATAAATAGGGTCCTCGAGGATGAGGAAATAGAAAGGGTGTATGAAATATTAGACAGATTCCCTATCGAGCGGGGGTGGGTTCAGGAAGATAGAGGCGCTGGTAGGTTTTGGGGGGAGAATTTCAAAATTAAGCCTAATGCAGAAAATTCCTGAGAAATCTATTGAGAGGATATTCATATATCTGCGTATTCTGGAAGATTTCTCTGGAAAGGTTATCTCTTCGCAGGAGCTTTCAGTATTGGCAGGTTTCAGCCCTGATGTGATAAGAAAGGACCTGAGTTTTCTGGGCAGATTTGGGACCCCCGGGAAGGGTTATTACACAGAGGACCTCAGACAGGTATTTAAAAATACTTTAAAGAGGGAGAAAATCAGGATTTTAGCCTTGGTAGGGGTGGGTAATTTAGGCAGGGCCCTTATTTTATACAAGGGGTTCTCAAAACGGGGGTTTATTATAAAATTTGCCTTTGATAATGATAAGAATAAAGTAGGAAGAAAAGTGGGCAGTCTGGTCATAAGGGATGTCAAAGATATGCCTCATATATTGCAAAAAAACAAGGTAGATATAGGTGTTGTATGCACCCCTAAGGATTTTGCACTCCAGACTATAGAATTATTAGCAAAATGCGGTGTGAAATATATACTTAATTTCGCTCCTATAAAGCCGAGGCTTCCTGGGAGAGTCTTCGTGTATAATGTAGACCTTTCTCTGGAATTAGAGCGCCTTTCTTTCAAGATAAAGGATTGATTAAATAAGCCTTTATTTACTGGATATTTTTTCGATATTTCATTTTTTTGTTAGTTTACATAAGATATATTATCGGAAGTAAGTAATAGAGAACAAAACAGCCCTTGATTTTTCTGCCTGAGAATTTGGCGCCTTATTATTCCTTTTCTAAAGTATCAAGAATAAGTTTTCTTAAGAATACGGAAGGCTCAAGGTGGGATTTCTCTGCAGAGTTAAGGATTTTAAGCCACTGCGAAGCAGTAAAGCGAATGCTCATAGTTTTGGTATATTTTGTTTCTTTTTTGGGGCGGCCTTTCTTTATGCGCTGTTTAGGCATTTTTGTCATACTAAAAGACACTATAAAATACAGAAATATACACGAATTATACCCTATTTGCTTTCTTCGCCTTCTCCTAAGGCTTTTCTTATCCTTAAGCCGCGGGGCATCAATATTCTCCTGAATTTAACCAGTATAGCAGTT
>CAYNIO010000023.1:0-13558 GCA_964397495.1 uncultured Planctomycetia bacterium | reverse complement strand
TAACAATATATGTTCTCTTTATAACCATCATTGTATTGAAGGGCACACTCTACGAATATGTTGTCTTTGGTGCGGTCATAATAAATGATTTTCTTATGAAGTATCTTTTTTGTTTTGTTTATCTCTTGCACAAACTCTACTATCCCCCCTTTATAAGAAAAAACACTTTCTTTGTCTTGCCTTTCGTCATAGAGGGATATCTCCAACCCCTTGTTTAAAAAAGCCAGCTCTCTCAAGCGAGTGGCTAAATAATCAAAAGAAAAATTTATGTCTCTAAAAATAGTTCTGTCGGCCTTGAAGGTAATTTTGGTGCCTGTAGAAGAACTTTTCCCGATAGTCTTCAAGGAAGACATAGGCCTGCCCCGCTGGTACCTCTGGTGGTAAATACGGCCATCCCTTTTTATCTCTACCTCCAACCATTCAGACAAAGCATTTACCACGCTCACCCCCACCCCATGCAAACCTCCCGAAACTTTATAGACCTTGTGGTCAAATTTCCCTCCTGCATGGAGCTTGGTCAAAACCACCTCTACGGCAGGCTTCTTTTCGGTTTTGTGCAAATCAACGGGAATACCTCTGCCGTTGTCTACAACGGTTACAGAGTTATCCTGATGGATTACAACCTTAACCTTGGTGCAATGCCCTGCTAAGGCTTCGTCGATGGAGTTGTCCACAACCTCATAGACAAGGTGATGCAAACCCCTTGAGGAGGTATCTCCAATATACATAGCAGGCCTTCTTCTTACCGCCTCTATGCCTTCAAGAACCTGAATAGTTGTAGCATCATATTGGGATTTGGTCATCTTCTCCCTAAAATAAATTTAATATTCTTGACTTTGTCTGTGTGTTGACTCAGCCTCTTTAGTATAACGTGTTTTTTAAAATTTAAAATAAAAAGCAATAAGGGGGATTTCACTTTAAGACAAAGGGTGTCTTTATAAAAACCATCCAATTCTACAAGTTCCTTTTCTTCACCAGAAAGCACTTCATCCAACACCCTTTGAGAAACCCCATACAAATCTTCTCTTTTCAAAGAAGTTAAAATATCTTCTATACTATCTTTAAGAAAGCCCTGCATTTAAACGATCCTTATAGGTAAAACTATGTAAAGAAAATAATCCAACCTCACTACTGCTGGTTTCTCTGGTTCTGAAATTTCTACCTCTACTTCCTCTTCGGATATGTTTTTCAACATATCTACAAGATAATTGGGGTTAAAACCCATCTTCATTTGTTTACCGTTAAATTCAGCAACCACCTCCTCTTTCATTTCTCCCACATCTGGCGTCTGTTTTTTTAATATCAGTTTTTTGGGAGTTAACTCCAACTCTACTGCCTGATAATCTATAGTCGAAAGAAGCAAACTTCTTTTTAAAGCCTCCAAAAAATGTATTCTTTTAATTTTTAACTTGTATGGTGCTTGAGGTGGTAAAACCTGGTTATAATCAGGAAATTTACCTTCCAGCAACCTTGAGGATATTTGTGTATCCTGAGTATCGAATAAAACTTGTTTTTCAGTGATACTTATCTTTAAACTTTCTGCCTCTTGTAAAATTCTTGAAACCTCCCTTATGGTTTTTATAGGGACAATTAAAGAAATTTTCTCTTTAAAAAAGAATTGGGGGGGTAATTTCTCTTGAGATAAAGCCAATCGCCTTCCATCAGTAGCGATTAATTTAATATAATTCTTGTCGAGCTCTATAAGGATTCCATTCAAAATATAATTAGCCTGCTCAAACGAAACCGCATAAGAAACAAGATTAATCATCTTTAAAAATTTCTGGGGCTCAATAACTATAGTTTCTGCCTCTTTTAACTCTGGAAACTCTGGAAACTCTTGAGGGTTTAAGCCGGGTATCTTAAAAATACAATTACCACTAATCAGGGTGGCAAAATAATTCTTGTCTACCTTTATCCTTAGGTTATCTTCGGGTAATTCCCTTACCAACCCCAACAATCTTCTCAAGGGCAAACAAATACCTCCCTTCTCTTCTATATTTGCTTCTAAACGTGTAATTATGGAAACTTCCAAATCCGTGCTCACTAAACATAAATGGTTTCTCTCTGTTTTTAAAAGAACTGTGGAGAGTATAGGCAATGTAGATTTACCAGCGACGATCCCTTGATTTTTCTGAAGACCTTTGAGTATCTTATTCTTTTCAACACTTATACCCAAATTACTTTCCATTACTACCTCCTTCTTTATATATAATATAGTAGTATTAGTAAGCCTTGTGCAAAATTTAAATTAGATTCAAAATTATTATAAAACAACAACTTAAAAACCTAAAACTTTTTAATTTCTTGTTCAATATCTTCGATTAAACTTTTAATTTTAGAATCCTCTTTTGTTAATTTTCTTATTTTTTTCACAGAGTGCAATATGGTTGTGTGGTCTTTTTTGCCGAAAGATTTGCTTATCTCTGGGAGCGAAAGGTTGGTAAGTTTTCTTGCAAGATACATCGCAATCTGTCTGGGTAGAACTATATTTTTGAATCTACTTTCAGACTTTAATTCATCCACAGATAAATCAAAGTATTTGCATACCATATCCTGGATTTTTTCTATGTTTATTAAGACTTTAGTTTCTTTTAACATATCTTTTAAAACCTCTTTTGCTAATTCTAAATCCACAACTTTTTCTTCCACTAGGGAATAAGCCAAGACCCTTATCAGCGCTCCTTCTAGTTCTCTGATATTGGTAGTAATTTTTTCTGCAATAAATTCTAAAACTTCTTGGGGTATTTCCACAGGCTCTTTTTCTATTTTTTTCCGCAAAATTGCTATACGTGTTTCAAAGTCCGGGGGCTGAATATCGGCTACCATTCCCCACACAAACCTAGAAATTAGTCTTTCTTCCATGCGGGGCAAGTCTTTTGGGGGGCGGTCGCTAGAGATTACTATCTGTTTATGGTTGTCGTACAGGAAGTTAAAAGTATGGAAAAATTCTTCTTGGGTGGATTCTTTGCCTCCCAGGAAATGGATGTCGTCTATTAAAAGCAGGTCTAATTGCCTAAATTTTTTACGGAACCTTTCTGTAGAATGGTTTTGGATGGAACGGATGAGTTCATTGATAAAAACTTCTGAAGAAAGATAAACAACTTTAGCCTCCGGGTTATCTTTCCTAACTTTATGGGCTATGGCCTGCAAAAGATGGGTTTTTCCTAAACCTACCCCTCCATATAAAAATAGAGGGTTATAAGTCTGCCCAGGCGAGGTGGCAACAGAGAGGCTTACGGCATGCGCGAACTTATTAGAGGCACCTACTACAAAATTTTCAAAAGTATAACGGGGGTTTAGGGTTAATAGATCTTGGGGCTCTTGGAACTGGAATTCAAATTGGCTGAATTTTTTCTTTTTGAGGGGTTTAAGGATATAAGGGTTTATTTTTACTTCCACGCCGCCTTCATACCCACAGATATGTAGGCAGTCTTGGATAATGTTAAGATAATGGGAGGTCAACCATTCTTTAAAGAATTTGTCAGGGACTTCTAAAACCAGCCCTCCTGCAGGAGTTTGTTTGGCTTGAGTAGAGGCAATCCAAGTTTCAAAAGTGGTATCCCCTATGTTTTCTTTGATTTTAATTTTGGCCTTTTCCCAGATGCCTAACGCGTCCACTTATCCTATCCTCCACAGGTTTTTCACAGGCAAGCCTTGTAAGACATAGAGTGATTATAAATCAATTTCCAAAAAATTCAAGTAGCAAAAATTAATCCTATAAAATTGACTTTTAAAGAAGGTTTGTTATAATTTCTCCCTATGAAGAAAAGATTAACTACTCCTACAAAATTGCGCGGGAAAAGAACTCATGGTTTTCGCAAGAGAATATCTACTTCTTCAGGGAGAAAGGTTTTAAAGAACCGCAGAAAGAAAGGGCGCTGGAGACTCACGAGTGTTTAGATTTTTTGAAAGAGGCTTACTCTATTTAATAGATTTTTTAGGAGTCTTCAGGCATTCGTTTTTTCCTGCGACGTGCAGGTTTTCGCCGAGCTGTTCGGTATATACTAAAGAAGCCATTGAGAAATATGGAATACTCAGAGGTCTAACAAAGGGCCTGTTTAGGATTTTAAGATGCAACCCTTTTAGCAAACCCGGATACGACCCTTTAAAATAATGCAAGAAAAAAGACTGCTTTTAGCCTTAGTGCTTTCTTTCGTTATTCTTTTTGTCTTCAATGTTTATTTTAGGCCACCCCAACAGCCACAGCGCCCTCCCTCTGATAAGTCATTGCAATACAATAAGTTAAGCAAGGAAACATCACCTCTTAAACAAAAACACACTTTTGCAGATAAAGAATTCATAGAGTGGGATACAGGCAAAGCAATTTTTAAAATAAGCAAGAAATATGGATATATTCGTGAAGTCTTTTTAAAGGAGTACAATACATACTTACCTTATAAAAATATTTTCTTCTTGCCTGCCTTAGGTGAAGTTGAAAAGATAGATAAAAAAGGTAAAAATTTAATATTAAAATTTAATGATAATACTTTGGTTTATAACATTTCTACTCCCTATGTTTTGGAGGTAAATCTAGAAAAACCCTTGAAGTCCGGAGAGATTCATCTTTTTTCTAAAATTCCCGAGAAAGAAAAGATTGAGCGCAGATTTCAAGAATTTTTTTATGAAGTACCCAAGAAAATCCGCAGGGTTTCTCCTCTCTCTTTGAAAGGAGTTTTTTTGGATAAAAACCAAATATTTGGTATGCGCAATCGCTATTTCTGTATAGTTTATAGAATTTCCTTGCCCGTAAAGATTCAAGGTTTGCGCCAAGACTCTCGAGTCGAATTTCTAGGTGTATTTTCTTCTTTGGACAAAATTGAATGTAAAGTCTATATAGGTCCGCAGGTTACAGAATTTCTTTCTAAAGAAAGCATGCAAGAGGTGATTTCTTATGGTTTTTTTGGAGGCATATCAAAATTTATTTTAAAAATTTTAAAAGGTCTTAATAAAATTTTCCATAATTGGGGGTGGAGCATAATATTTTTAAGCATAGTTATATATTTTATTTTGTTCCCCTTTACTATCATAAGCAGCCGCTCTATGCTCAAGCTCCAGAAACTTCAACCCCACATTGAAGAATTGAGACAAAAATATAAAGACAATCCTCAAAAACTCAACAAGGAAATAATGGAGCTTTATAAAATCCATAGGGTCAATCCTTTAGGAGGATGTTTGCCGCTTATTTTCCAGATCCCTGTTTTTATTGGGCTTTATCAAGGCCTCTTGAGGTCTTTAGAATTGCGAGGAGCTTCTTTTTTATGGATTAAAGACCTTTCTCTTCCTGACCACACCTTTAAATTACCTGTAAACTTACCTTTTTTGGGTGAATATTTAAACCTTTTTCCTATAATTATGGCCCTTTTAATGTTTTTTCAGCAGAAATTTACCCAACCTCAAACTTCTGGAGGCGAGCACCAGAAAATTCTTATGCTTTTCTTCCCTTTGTTTTTAGGAGTAATTTTTTATAATTTTCCCTCAGGGCTGGTCCTCTATTGGCTCATAAACAGCCTCCTCACCTTTATTTATCAATATAGACTGAAAAAAATTTCTTTACACTCCTAAATTTGTGATATAATGAAACAATGCAGGTTACCGTTTTCACGTGAAAACGCAGAGAAAAGATGCCTAAAATTATAGGTATCTGTAATCAAAAAGGCGGAACAGGAAAAACTACTACTGCTATAAATATAGCATCTTTCTTAGGGCTCACCCAAAAAAAGACTTTAATCGTAGATATGGACCCCCAGGCTAATGCTACCAGTGGTTTAGGGTTAGAGAAGACCAAGGTTTCTTTGAGTGTTTACGATTGCCTTATAAACAGCATTCATCCGCGGGAAGTCATCTTGGAGAGTGCTTACCCCAATCTTTTTCTTTTGCCTTCGGGTTTAAATCTTAGTGGAGCAGAAATAGAATTAGTAGGCTTGGAAGAGAGGGAATACCGCTTAAAAAAGAGTTTAGACCTCATAAAAGAAGACTTTGATTTTATTATTATAGATGCGCCTCCTTCCTTGGGCCTTTTAACCCTTAATGTCTTAGTTGCCTCTCATTCTATAATTATTCCTATTCAATGTGAGTATTATGCCCTGGAAGGGTTAAGTCAATTACTGACCACTATAAATTTAGTGAAGAGCAATCTTAATCCTCTTTTAGAGGTTGAAGGGGTCCTGCTTACTATGGCGGATTTCCGCACCAATCTTACTCAGGAAGTCATTATGGAGATAAGAAAACATTTTCCCGAGAATTCTTACAAGACTATTATTCCTAGGAATATAAAGCTGGCAGAATCGCCAAGTTTTGGTAAACCTGTATATTTTTATGACAGGAATTGTCTGGGGACAAAGAGTTATTGGAAGCTTACTGAGGAGATATTAAGAGAGCCTCTCACTATAGGAGAGAAGGTTCAAGATTCAGAAAACCAGGGGGTTTAAGATGCAGAAAAGATTGGGTAAGGGGTTGGAAGCATTGATTCCCAAAAAGATAGATACCAGTCCTGGCTTAAGGGTGCCCGTTGAAAAGTTAAGGCCATCGCCTTATCAGCCTCGAGAAAACCTAACGCCTTCTAAGTTAGAAGAACTGGTCCAGTCCATAAAAAATAAAGGCGTGATTCAGCCGCTTATCGTAAGAAAAAGAGGCGAAGAATACGAAGTCATAGCAGGCCACAGGAGGTTAGAAGCTGCTAAACGTTTGAATATCAAAGACTTACCAGTAATAGTCAAAGAACTTACCGATTCCGAAGCCTTAGAAATCGGCATCATTGAAAATTTACACAGAGAGGACCTCAACCCCCTAGAGGAAGCTTTAGCCTACAAGAGACTTTCTGAAGAATTTAATTACTCCCTTCAGGAGATAGCCCAAGTCACAGGGAAAGACAAGAGCACAATTTCTAATATTATGAGACTTCTTAAATTGCCTCCTATTATTCAGCAGGCCCTGAGAGAAAGAAAGATTTCTGAAGGCCATGCCCGGACATTATTGAGCATAGAAGACCCTAAAAAGCAGATGTTTATTTTTGAAAGACTTTTAAGAGAGCGCCTTTCTGTTAGGCTCCTTGAAGATTTGGCGCAAAAGCAGAGGAGCACGTTTGCTCAAAAAAGAAGTTTAAGGAAAAACCCGCAAGTCCTGGCGCTGGAAGACGAAATTCAAAAATTCCTTAAAACCAAGGTCAGGCTTACCTTTTCTAAGAGAAAATACAAACTTACTTTGGAATTTCTTTCTTTAGAAGAGGTTAAAGATTTTCTTGATCGCACAAAAAAAGCCTATGAAATTTGAAAACTTTGAAGACTCGCCTTTAAATGAGGCTACGTTAGTTATTATTAAGCCGGACGGCTTAAAAAAATCCCTTACAGGAAATATCCTTACTCGGCTTTCTGAAACAAAACTCAAGATAATAGGGGCTAAAGTAGTGAGGGTGTCTCGGCAATTAGCCATAGAGCATTACGCCCACCTTAAAGACAAGCCGTTTTTTGAGGAACTTTTAGATTATATTCAAGGCAAATTTCATGGTATAAACAGGGTATTGGCTTTGGTATATTTTGGTCCAGAGGCCATAAAAAAAGTGAGAGAGATATGCGGTCAGACCAATCCAGAAGAAGCAGAGCCTACAACTATCCGCGGTGCTTATGGAAGAATAACTACTTCCGGAGTCTACGAGAACGTGATTCATGCTTCTGCTAACAGAGAGGATGCGGAAAGAGAGATAAAACTCTGGTTTGAGCCCCAGGAATTGGTTTTAAAACTATATCCTGCAAAAGAAACAATATTACAAAATTGTAAAAGAGAGGTTTGGAAATGAAGGGGATGACAGGGTTTGTTTCCCAAGATTTTAAAGGGAGAGAATTTGCCCTGCATTGCACCCTAAGGAGTTTTAACCACAAATATTTAGAGATTAGTTTTAATCTGCCGCCAGAACTTCAGGAGATGGAATTGGAGTTTAGAAAAGAGGTTCAAAAAAACATAAATCGGGGCTACATTCAAGCCAATATTTATTTAGAAAAATTTTATGTGCAGAAGGCCGTGATTAACAAAGGCCAGTTAGAGTATTTTTAAATCTTTTAAAAAAAATTAATAAAGTTTCTGCTCCACCCAAAATGAATCTTTATGAATTCCTGTCCTTAAAAGACCTCCTTTATCTGAAAGACCCTGCAGGTGTTTTGAAAAAGGTCCGCAGGCAGGCAAAAATTCTTTTTGTCAGCGCCCTAAAAAAACTTTTGTTAGTGAAAAGAAAGGAGGGTTTGAGTATTAAAAGAGATTTGCGCAGGGAGATTGTGAAGGCCCAGAATATTCTGCAAAGGATGAATGCTTTGCGCAAAGAAAATACGCGCCATCTTATAAAAGAAAAGAAGGAGCAGGCTTCGGAAATTTTGAAGGCTCAAGACATCGAAGAGGAATATAATCGTCTCAAGTTTTTTATGAGCCAAATTAAAAGGAGGATTTCTTCCTCCAGGGGCGGGCCTCAGGGCAAAGAGATAGATTTTCTTCTTCAAGAGTCTTTGCGAGAGGCCTCTACCTTAGGAAGCAAGATTGGCTCTGCCAAGATAAAGATAGAGAACGTAAGGTTAAAAACTGTTATAGAATCTATGAGGCAACAGGTACAGAATATTGAGTAAGATGCTCAACGTTGGATTTAATAATTTCGTTTCCAGGGAAAAAATCATAGCCATAGTTTCTTCTGAGAGCAAGCCCATTAAGCGTCTTTTGGAGGAAGCCAGAAAGGAGTTTAAAGTGATAGACGCTACCTCAGGCAAAAAGACACGCACAGTAATAATTCTTCCGGGGTATTTTGTGCTTTCCAGTCTCCACCCTCAAACTCTGGCTCAGAGGGTGTCTCAAAAGAAAGAGCAGGCATGGGAGAAAATTTCTTAATAATCCTTTCGGGACCTTCCGGTGCAGGCAAGACGACCCTTATCAGAGGACTTTTTAAGGCGCAGGGCATAAGAGAAAACTTTCGTCGCATAAAGACCTATACTACGCGTTCTCCTCGCAGCCCCCGCGAAGAGGATTATATATTCGTTAAAAGAAACGAATTCCTTGCCTTAAAGAACAAGGGTTTTTTTCTGGAAAGCCAGAATATATATGGAGATTATTACGGCACCCCTAAAGAAGATTTAGAGAGGGCATTGAGGAAAAACAATGTGATCTTGTGTGTAGACGTAAAAGGGGCGCTTTATCTTAAAAAACTTTACAAAAGAAAGGCGGTTCTCATATTCATTATGCCGCCCAAGTTCGAAGATATTATTTTTCGTATAAAGAGAAGGGGCAGAGAAAAACCTCAGCAGTTTAAACTCAGGGTTAAAAGGGCAAAAAAAGAGGTTGAAACTTCCAAAAAATTTGATTATATTATTATCAACCATAAATTGGGCGAAGCCCTTAGGGATATAAAAACAGTTTTGTTTTCGCAATTGAAAAGGTCAGAGTATGTCTTACGTGCCTTTAGAAGAAATTTTAGATAAGTCGGGCGGAAGCCTTTATAAATTGGTTAACGCGGCTTCTAAAAGAGCTTTGGAATTAGCAGAAGGCGCTCAGATTCTTGCTGAGGAAGCCAAGGCCATTTCTAAGCCTACCATGAAGGCCCTCCTGGAAATTAGGGCAGGAAAAATAAGCTATGCCCTCGCGAAAAAGAAGAAGGGTTCTTAGGTTGAAAAACAAGAAAACCCGCCTCGAGAACATCATCCTTGTAGTTACGGGTAGCATCGCTTCTTATAAGTCTGCGGAGCTTTTGCGGCTGTTGAAAAAGGAGGGTTTGGATGTTCAGGTTATTTTAACCAAGGAGGCAAGAGAATTTATTCAGCCCCTAACCTTTCAGGCGCTTTCGGGAAGGAAAGTGTATCAAGATTTATTTGAGCCTATAAAAGAATATAACCCCGTCCATGTTTCCCTGTCTTCTTGGGCAGATTTGGTTGTAGTATATCCTGCTACAGCAAATTTTATTTCCAAGGTGGCTTGCGGCGTATGTGACGACCTTGCTTTGTGTGTTATTTTTTCTACGAAAAGTAACACGATTTTCTGCCCTGCTATGGATGAGAATATGTATCTGCACCCTGTAATACAGGACAATATAAAAAGATTGGAAAAAATAGGATATATATTTTTAGGGCCTCAGAAGGGTAGACTCATTTCAGGCAAGAGGGGCCTGGGGCATATAGTTGACCCGGCAAAAGTTTTGGATAAAATAAACACATTTTAAAGAGTTCATTGGTAAATTGGCGCCGTAGCCAAGTGGCAAGGCAGAGGTTTGCAGCCCCGCATTTCTTGGCGGCGTAGCCAAGTGGCAAGGCAGTGGTCTGCAAAACCACTATACAGCGGTTCGAATCCGCTCGCCGCCTTTTAATTTGAATGCGGGCAAATTCAGTCCGTTCCTGAAAAGATGTGCTTTGATAAATTTGTTTGGGGGCGGGGGGGCGGACAGGAGTATTGTTTAAAAACGATTTTTGAAACTCCTGCCCGCAATTCTGATGGTTGAAGAAAAACTTAAGTTCTTTGAGAAACGTTTAGTTAATATGGTAACCTGTCGGGCGGGTGGCGGACAAAACTTATGCCTTCTTCCAGAAAGCATCTTTAAAAACGTTTTGCCCGCAATACTAAGGATTGAAGAAAAACTTGAGTTCTTTGAGAAACGTTTCGTTGATCTGATACCCTATTGGGCGGGTGGCGGAATAGGCAGACGCCCGGGACTTAAAATCCCGTGCCCCTCTGGGGCGTGAGGGTTCGAGTCCCTCCCCGCCCAGAAATACGTCTTGCAGTTTTTTGAAACGAGAGGCAGCGTTGTTTTGCTTCTTTGTTTTTTCTGCGGGGTGGCAGTGAGCGTAGTTTTTCTTCGTCGGTTTTTCTTTCAAGCGAATGCCACAGGGGCAGAGCCCCTATGGAGGCTGACATTGAATGTGCGTTGAGCACTGTCAGCCGATGGGGGTTGAGTTCCCCCTGCACGTTGAAAAAGGGGTTATATTTATTGGGCGCATAGCTCAGCCTGGTTAGAGCGTTTGCTTGACATGCAAAAGGTCGGTGGTTCAAATCCACCTGCGCCCACTCGATTTAGAAGATGTTAAGGAGAGATGTGCTGCACAAACTTTATTATGATGAAAGACTTTCTATGTGGGATATAGCCAAGGTTCTTTCTGTGACACCGGCGACTGTAGTTTATTGGATGAAGAAACATGGTCTGAGGCGACGTTCAAGAAGCGAATGTGCCTATGTGAAGCAAAATCCTGAAGGAGATCCTTTTAGAATCAAGAGCAAATTAAATAAGAAAGACAAAGAACTTCTGTTATCTGGGCTTATGTTATACTGGGCAGAAGGTAGTAGAAAGAGTAGACATGCCATCCAAATAGCCAATTTGGATTACCGACTGCTTTTATTATTTACAAAGTTTTTAAGAAGAATTTGCGGTCTTAGAAAAGATAAATTTCGTCTCCTTGTTCGCGTCTATAGAAAATTTAATAGGGAGAAAGCCAGAGATTATTGGTCAAGAATATTGAAGATACCCAGGTCTCTTATTTCGGTTTACATTCATTCTGATAAAAGAAGCAAGCCTCACAGGCAATGGTCTAAATATGGGATTGCCAGAATCGAGGTTCGCAATATAAAATTAAAACAGTATATCGATGAGGAGTTAGAGAGGTATCTGAGTAAGTGGGTATAACAAGAATAAAGGTTCGAATCCTGTACCGCCCATTTAAAAGAGGAATTTAAAATGTACGAAATTTTTGGAAAGTTAGAACCGTTGATGCAGAATCCCTCGATTACGGAGATTATGGTAAACGGCACTCAGAATATATTTATAGAGAAGGAGGGCAAAAAAATTCAGGCAGAATTGAAATTTTCATCGATTGAGGAGGTAATTTCTCTCATAAAAGAGATATTTAATTTTTTGGGGGCTAGAATAGACGAGCAATTCCCTTGCGCGGACGCCTGTTTAGAGGATGGCACACGTATAAATGCAGTGCTGCCCCCTATCTCCAGAATAGGCCCAAGCATTACTATAAGGAAGTTTTCTGCGCAGATAAAAAATCTTGAGGATCTTGTAGAGAGGGGCACATTAACTCAAAAGATGGCCCAATTTCTTATTGCCTGTGTAAAGGGCAAACTTAATATCCTTTTCTCCGGCGCTACGGGCTCAGGAAAGACCACTCTTTTAAAGCTTCTCTGTCAATACATCGAGCCTCAAGAAAGGATAATTATTATAGAAGATGCTCCGGAGATACATCTTAAACACCCCAACATGGTGCCCCTTATGACCCGCCTTCCTGACGAAGAAGGAAGAGGGGGAGTGGGTTTGAGAGATTTAATACGCAACGCTTTGAGAATGAGGCCGGAGAGGATAGTTTTGGGGGAGATAAGGGGTTCGGAGGCCTTAGACATTCTTCAGGCCATGTCTACTGGTCATCGGGGCACAATGGCGGTAATCCACGGCAATAACCCCATTCAGACAATATCGCGCTTAGAGACTTTGGTTAGATTTTCGGGGTTAGAAATTCCCTCAGAAGAAGTTAAGAAACTGATAGCCTCCACCATAAACATAATTGTGCAACTTGAGCAGTTTTCTGACGGCTCACGTAAAGTAAGATTTATTTCGGAAGTGCGGGGGGTAGAACGGGGGCAGGTCCAGGTTCAAAATATTTACACTTTTATCCCCAAAGGAAGAGATAAAGACGGCAGGCTTACAGGAAATTTTAGGACCACTTTCGCAGCCTACCCTTTGTTCTTTCAGGAGTTTAAGAGGCAGGGGTTGCTGAGCGAAGAAGTCTTTCTAGGAGGGTATGATGCCTGAGAAAGACCTTTTGGCTTTAAGACATTCTTGTTCCCATATTATGGCTCAGGCGGTCCAAAAATTGTTCCCGGGGGCCAAATTAGCTATAGGCCCAGCCATCAAAGACGGGTTCTATTACGATTTTGATTTGCCTCTGTCCCTTAAAGAAGAGGACTTAGAACGCATCGAAGAGGAGATGAAAAAAATTATAGAGGCAGACTACCCCTTTATTCAGGAGAGGTGGCCCAAGCAGGAGGCACGGAAGTTTTTTGCCAAAAGAAACGAGACCTATAAGGTTTTAATCTTGGATGATTTGAAAGAAGAGGAAGTTTCTGTATTCAAGCACGATGATTTTATAGACTTATGCAAGGGGCCTCATATAAAGTCTACAGGCGAGGTTAAACATTTTAAACTTTTAAGTATCTCTGGTGCTTACTGGAGAGGGGATGCGCGCAATGCTATGCTTACACGTATCTATGGCACGGCATTCTTCAGCGCAAAAGAATTAGAGGAATTTCTTAAGACATTAGAGGAAGCCAAAAGGCGAGACCACCGGGTTTTGGGCAGGAAACTCGAGCTTTTCGATATCTATTACGACAGAGCAGGGGCAGGGTTGGTCTTCTGGAGGCCCAAGGGAGCAGTGTTGAGACATACTATAGAGAATTGGCTTATTAGAGAACATTTAAAGAGGGGGTACAATCTTTTGGTTACTCCTCATATTATGAAGTCTCAACTTTGGAAGACATCAGGGCACCTGGATTATTACAGAGAGCTTATGTTTATCGTCCCCCAAGAACATCAGGATTTTGTAGTGAA
>CAYNIO010000022.1:0-13686 GCA_964397495.1 uncultured Planctomycetia bacterium | reverse complement strand
AGGCCAAGGATATCGAAGAGTTAGCCAAGGTTATCACGAGCAAGATTCGCAAGATTGATAGTGTAGCCAGCACCGAAACCCTCATAGAGGTAAATCTTTAATTGCTCCCCTTGCAAATCCTTTCTGTGTATCAAGAGGGTAATCTATGCCTGAAAAGGTCTTTCCTACCCTTAATAAGGTTTTAGACGTCATCCTTTCTCTACATGCAGACAGACCTGCTTTGAGCATTAAAGAGGAAGGGGTATGGCGCACTCTTACCTACAGAGAATTGTCTCGTAGGAGTTTGGCTATTTCTACCTACCTTATAAGGCAGGGATTTAAGAAGAATACCCGTGCCTGTATTCTCTGTGAATCTTCTCCTGAGTGGGCTGTGTCATTTTTTGGAGGAATTTTGTCAGGGTGTATTATTTGCCCTTTGGACCTCAAATTAAGATTTGAGGAGCTTTACAGAATTTTAGAGCATTTCCGTCCCCAAGTGATTTTTTCCTCTTCCAAACAGGTACAGATAGTTAGGTTCCTAAAGGAAGAGACGCAATTTGTAGAGAGGGTCATAGTTTTGGACAAGAGGCATTACGCCTATCCTGGATTTGTAGGCTTGGAGGAAATACTTAGAGAGAAAAATGTATTGCGTTATCGACGCATCAAGAATAATGATACCTGTTTGGTAGTTTATACTTCAGGTACTACAGGCTTCCCTAAGGGAGTAGAGATAACTTTCTCTAACCTTCTTTTTCAGGTTATGTCTTCCTATCTCATATTTTCTTTTAGGCCTAAGGATAGATTTCTCTCTTTGTTGCCCCTTAACCATATGCTGGAAATAACTGGCGGCTTGATAGCCCCCCTCTATGCAGGTAGCCATATAAGTTATCTTCCCTCTTTAACGCCCAAACAGATATCCCAGGCCCTCAAAGAAGTTAGACCTACTGTAATGTTGGTCGTCCCTTCCATAATAAAACTTTTCTACAAGAGTATAAAATCCAAAATAGACAAGATAAAACCCCATAAGAGGTTTTTGTTTTATTTTTTCTTGAGGCTCAATAGAATCTTGAGGGTTTTTAAGATGGATTTATCCTGGCTATTCTTTAGAGAGATCCGCCAATATTTGTCCAGTTTGAGATACTTTATATGTGGAGGCGCCCCCCTAAATAAGAGTCAGGCTACTTTCTTCGATGCTTTAGGAATTCCTGTATATGAAGGTTATGGTTTAACTGAGACTTCTCCAGTGGTGGCAGTAAATTGTTCACGCTACAATCGCTACGGGAGTGTAGGCAAGCCTTTGCCCGGAGTTGAGATTAGAATAAACAGCGCTTCTCCTCAGGAGGAGGGAGAAATTTTAGTTAAAGGCCCAGGGGTAATGAAGGGCTACTATTTAAATCCCCGTCTGACTTCGGAGGTTGTAAGAGGAGGGTGGTTGTATACTGGAGATTTAGGCTTCATTGACAAGAAAGGTTTTCTTTATATTACAGGAAGATTGAAGAACCTTATAGTCCTTTCTTCAGGCAAGAAAATCCATCCCGAGGAGATAGAAGGATTGCTGCTTGAGCACCCCCTTATAAAAGAGGCATGCGTTATGAAGGACCCTTTGTCTTTCAAGGAGAGGATACTCGCCCTTATTGTTCCTGATGAGAAATCAATAGAGGAGAAGGGTTTATCATCTGCTGATTTCCGCAGGCTTATAGAGGATTGGGTAGCCAAAATAAATGGGAGGATTGCAGAGTATAAAAGGATACACTCGTTTAAGATTCTCCATCGAGAATTACCTAAAACTTCTACCCAGAAGTTAAAGCGCACCTTTATAAGGGAGGCGTTGTTAGAGAAGAGTTTGTCTTTGGGGGCAAATTCAACAAGCACTCAGGAGAATTGAACATGGATTGGTCTGTGGGCGCTGCTTTTTTTCTGTTAGTTTTAATAATCCTTCTCACTTTCTTGAGGATAAAGAAAGGGGCGTCCCAGGATTATTTCAAGGAGTTAGGGGAGATAAAGTCTCACCTGAATTTTCTTGTTCAGCAGCAGGAGAATCTCAAAGACTATGTTGCCCGCACCTCCCAGCAACTTTCAGAGTTTGAATCCCGCCTTACTCATAATTCCTTTAAAGTCAAAGAAGACCTGCTTAAAGATTTGATGGATACTCAGAAAATTCTAGAGAATCTTAAAACTCAATACGAGTCTCACCAGAGGATGGAGGAGGAGATACATTTATCCATCCGCAAGATTCAGGAAATTCTCCTGGGGACTAGGGAGAGGGGGCTGGGAGGAGAGAATATCTTGCAGGAGGCGTTCAGTAAATTCCCTCAGGATATGATAGAGTATGATTTTAAGGTGAGAGGCAAGACTGTGGAATATGCTCTCATTCTTCCCAATAAAAAGAGGATACCCATTGATTCTAAGTGGCCTGCCTTGGAACTTCTAAATGAATTCCAGAACGAGAACGATCCTTCCAGAAAAGAAAGGCTGACCCGTGAGATAGAAAAAAGGGTTATGGATAAGGTTAAAGAAGCCTCCCAATACATAGATGCCTCTTCCACCATAAATCAGGCAATAGTGGCTTTGCCTGACAGCGTTTATTTTCTATGCAAGAAAGCCCATATTTTAGCGCACCAACACAATGTCTTGCTTATGCCCTACAGTATGAGTGTCCCTTTTATCCTGGGGATGTACAACTTTTATTTTCAGAACCTTTCCCAGATAGATATGCTGCAACTTAAGGATTATCTTTCCAAGGTAGAAAATGATTTAGGAAAGATAGATAGTATACTGGAAAACAGTATCTGCAGGGCAGGGACTATGATTAAAAATGCTTACGAAGATTTCAAGAACCTTTTAGGAGGCATAAGAAGGAATATAATGTTTATAAAGGGCAGAAAAAGTTATTTCCAAGATGAGGATAGAGGTCAGGGTTAGCCCTAGTTCTTCTAAGAGACAGGTACGCAGATTAGAGGATGGTTCCTATAAGGTGCATATTTTTTCTGCACCTCAGAGGAATAAAGCCAATAAAGAACTCCTTGAAGTTTTAAGCAAGTATTTTTCCAAGAGAGAAAAGGATTTTCTGATTATTAAGGGAGTGCATTCCCGCCACAAGATAATTGAAATCAAGGATTAAACTTAACAAGTCTCAGGATCTTTTTTATTTCAGAGATGGGAAAATCATATTAGGATTTACCAAGAGGAGCCTTGATTTTTCTCTTGGAGAACCTAAACGCAAAGAGAATTTTCTTAAGGTATTTAGGGAATTGGGCATTTCTCCCTGGAGGATAGTTGAGGTATCACAGGAACATAGGGGAGAGGTTCTTCGTTTTTCCAGAGGTAAAGCCAGAAGCAGAATATTCAAAGGGTATGATGGAATATTTACCCCGGATCCAGGAGTTTTCCTGGGGATAAGGACCGCTGATTGCCTGCCTTTATTCTTCTGGGATGAGAAACATATAGGAATTCTGCATTGTGGCTTTAGGTCTTTGAAGGAGGGGATAATAGAGAGCTTATCTAGATGTTTATTTCTTGGGAATCTCTATTTTTTTATAGGCCCGGGAATAAGAAAATGCTGCTATAGATTGAGTCTCAATTTTGTTAGATATTTTGAAGATAAATACTATATAAGAAGGAAAAAAAATGGCTTTTTCCTTGATTTGCCTGGGGTTCTCAAAGAAAAACTTTTGCTTTTGGGTGCAAGAAGAGATAGAATTTACGATGGGGGCTTGTGCACTTCCTGCAAGAGAGAATTGTTTTTTTCATACAAGGTTGAAAATACACATCAGAGGATGTTAAATTTTATAGTGAGGGATGAATCCTTATAAACTTTGTGCTCAAAAGATAAAAGAAGGCGGGGTTGTAGTATTTACAGGCGCGGGTATTTCTCGAGAAAGCGGGATACCTACCTTCCGCGGAAAAGAAGGTCTGTGGCAGAGATACGATCCTTCTATATACGCTACTATGCCCCAGACGCTTTTTACCTTTCTCTCCCACCCCTCCAAGATAACTAATTTTATCATAGAGTTCTACGAGATCCTTCTTTCTGCCCAGCCCTCGCCTGCTCATAGAATAATTTCGCAGTTAGAAAAAGCAGGTTTGGTAAAGGCGGTAATTACCCAGAATATAGACAACCTTCATGAGGATGCGGGGAATAACCAGGTCTGCGAAATCCATGGCAATGCCTATGAGGTGTTTTGTATAAGGTGTGGGTATATTGAGAAGAGAGATAAGGATGAGGTAAAAAAATTCATTGAAGAATTAAAAAATAAGCCTGCCAAAAGATTTCCTCTCATAAAATTTGTTTTGGATTTTATGGGGAAGTGTAGAGACTGTTATACCCGCCTAAGGCCAAATATCGTGTTCTTTGGAGAGGAACTTCCCCCAAAAGAGATTGTGAGGGCTAAACAGTTGTTAAAGGAATGCAAGGTCTTTATTGTCGTGGGCACATCGGGAGGTGTATATCCTGCTGCCTCTTTTCCTTATGAAGCCAAGCAGAGTGGGGCCTTTGTAATAGAGATAAACCTTTCTCCTTCCTTCCAGGACATAGACGATGTTTTTCTAGAGGGTAAAGCCTCCCAGGTATTTGAAGAAATTTTCTCTTTTATTTAACTTCCAGCTTTTGTTGCCAGAATGATAAACCCCGTATGGGAATGCATAAGCTGTTCAGGGCGGGTCATATTTTTTCTTACCAGAATTTTTCTTACCAGGCATTCCACAGTTTTTATATTCACAAATCCCTCGTCTTGGAGAGCGAAGACAAACTTTTCTACCTGATTTATGGTAGGCAGGATTGAAGCGCACCTTGAACCATTTTTTAGAGCTTTTTTAGCAGCAGGCAGGAGTTCCCAAGGGGTAGGTAGATCCAGCATTGCAAAATCTACGTCCTTTTCGTCAAATTCATCTTTCACCTCTTTATGTTTAAGGGCCACATATTTTGATAAACCAGAACGTTCAATGTTTTTGCGGGCATTGTCCAGGAATTCTTTTCTCTTTTCATAACTGTAGACCATACCCTCTGGCCTTAAAAAATAAGCCAAGGCAATAGTAAAGGCTCCACTTCCTGTGCCTACCTCTATTACTTTATCTCCAGGCTTTATGCCTGAAGATATTATTATGAGAGAGGCGTCCTTAGGGTATATTATTTGGGTCCTTCTTTTTACAGACCTCATAATGAGGTCTTCCAGAGTTGGTTTAAGGACATAAAAGGTAAATCCTTTATGAGTTTTGATAGTTTCTCCCCAATTTTTGGAGAGAATCTCCTCTAATTCAATTATTCCTTGGTCAGTATTGAACTTGCGGCGTTTGGCTTCTACCAGATAGGATTTCTTTTTTTCTCGATAGAGAAGCACCAATTCATTTTCTTTTATCATATTTATATTTTATAATACTTTTCAGTTTCCTAAAAATGTTTCTAGCAAATCTTTGAATTTTTTTACAGGAGATACTACAAATGGCTTAATTTTCACCTGGGGATTTGAGATATCTCCATTTACGATGATAGTTATCCCGCCCTCACCCAATATCAGGGAAGTTATCTTTCGCAGGTCTTTAGAGTTTTTTAAGATTTTAGGGTTAAGTTCTGTGAAGAAGATAAAGTTTATGTTCCTGTCAAAATCTATCTTGCCTTGGCCCTTGAGGGTTAAGGTCTTAGAGTTGAGTTCTAGTTCATCTACTACGATATTTTTATTCTCAACCAGAAACTCAGCCCAGCCGTCGCTGAAGACAATCTTCTGGAAATCAGGAAGAAACAATATTTTCCCCAATTTCTGGAAGAGGTTTAATTCCCATAGCAGCCCATCCTTTATCTTGAGTTTTCCCTGGCCTCGAAGTTTACCCACATCTTTTAAATCCTGAGAGTACAATTGCAATTCTGCTGCCAGTGTTCCCTTGAGGGGTTTTTTAGAGTTTAAGTCTTTTGCCAGGTTTTCGAGGTCCACATCTTGAAGGGAGAGGTTAAGGACGAGACTTTTGTTGCGAAGATTTACTTTAATCCTTAAGTCTGCAAGGCCTTTGTAGAATTCTGTTTGTAAGGGGCTTAAGGTTAACTCTCGGTTTTCCATAAGGAGCTTTAAAAAAGGTTGATTGAGAGTGAGGTTGTACAGTTTTATTTCTTTGCCCTGTGATTGCATATATATTTTAAGTTCCTGAAGATTGAGGATATTTCCTTCCAAGAAGAATATTGTATCCATTACCCCTTGAGGGTTTATTCTCTGCAGGTATTTATTGTTTATGATATTTTTTAGGCTTTCCAGTCTAAGATTTAATTTGCCTTGGAGTTTAAGATAAGGACTTTTTTCTTCGAAGATAAGAGTCCCTCTTGCTTCTATAGGAGAGGAGTATGCCTCCCCTTTTAGAGATATTTCTTGCAGAGTTTTTTTGTCTACAGAGAAGATCGTCTCAATATTTACATTCTTTGATTTTATTGAAGATTGTATATGGGGCTTCTTGAAATTTTTCAGTTTTCCCTTGAGGTTGAAGGTTCTGTCAAAAACTTTTATTTTTAGGTCCTGCCAGTCTAGGTAGTCCTTTTCCTTTGAGAACGAGAAACTGCCCTCCCAGATTATGGGCTGTTCAAGGCCCTTAAAAGAGAGCAGGCCTTCTTTTATAAGAGATGTCCCTTTAATTTCGAGGCGAGATTCTTCCCTTAAGGGCCCCAGGACCTGTAGGGTAAGAAATATTTTTCCCTTTAAAGAGATTTCTTCTTTTCTTTTGAGGAGTTCCTTTAGTTTCTCCAAAGAGGATTGAGAATCAATTCTTATGTCAGAAACAAAGTTCTTGAAGTCTTTTATTCCTCCCCTTATGTTGAAAGGTATGCCTTGGGTCGTCCCTTTTACATTTTCGATAATTATACCCTCAGGTGATAGAGAAATCTTACCTTCTTTAAAATTAATTTTGGGCAATATTTCTAATCCTTGCAAGTCGATATTTTTTAATGCACAGTCTAGATGGTAATTTATTTCTTGAGTTTCCAAATTCCAGCCAACCTTCCCTTTGCTTAAGAGGCCGCCTTTTATTTTGAGGTCCTCCCTTGTCAGTTTGCCTTTCAGCAATAATCGGGGAGTATCCAGGGTAAGATAGTTTTTCTTGAGAGAAAAGTTAATCTCCCCTCCCTTAAGGATTAATTCTCCAAAATGAGGAATGTTTTTGAAATAATTCTCAAAAGATGTGAGGTCTAAATCGAATGTTTGGAGTTTTCCCCGGAATTCTTTTTTGTCAAAAAGATATCTCCCTTCTAAAGTCAGAGGCAATTTCTCATCCTTTATATTCAATTCTAGATTGATGTTCTGGGGGAGGGAAAAACTTATTATCGCCTCGATATTTTTGAATAATTGTTTGAAGTGAAAAGGCTGGTCTTCTATGAGTATTTTAGCGCCTTTTATTATAATATTTTTGATTAAGAACCGGTAGCCCTCATTTTTTGAAGGTTTATGTTTCTGTAAGAATTTTTGTATATTGAGCTTTCCCTGAAGGTCTCTCTTTATAAACAAGAAGGGTTTTTCTATCTTTAGGGATGAGACCCATACCATCTTTTTGAAGAATAGTAAAGATATTCTGTTTAGAGAAATGTTTTGGCATTGCAAAATGGGATGTTGAGGGTTTCGGTATAGATTTAAACCTTTGAAGACTATACCAGAAAAGAAACCTATTCTTATATCTTGGATATCTAAATTTAGACCAAATTCCTTCCGGAAATAGTTATTAAGACCCTGAGATATTTTAAGAGGCAGGATTTTTTCCTTGAGATAGAAGAGGATTCCTCCTGATAAGATGAGAATGACTAAAAATACAAACATTGCCCTTTTTGCCATTTTCATAAATTAAACCAGAAAACACCCAAAAAGCAAGATTATCCTTGTTAAAGTTCCTTGGAGATGGCTGCCTGCAACTAAAATAAGGGCACATTTTTATCAGGATACAAATTCTTTGATTTTTAATAGTTTCTATGTTGGGCATCCCCGAATCGTTATCTCTCAGATATTAAAAAGCAGGTTTTATTTAATATTAGTTTAGCAAACAATTTCTTGAAGCACAGAATAGATGGTTGTAAAATGAATATCACTGTAATGATTAAGAGGGCGACTTCCAATGCAATTTTAATTATGGTGGGGTGGGTTATATTCTCGCCCCTTGCACTTTCGCTCCCTCAAATAGAAGAAATAGTACAGGGAGATGCCAAGATACAATATCCTGATAATAACACTTTAAAGATAGAGGCTTCTGACAACACCATCATCAACTATCAATCCTTTAATATCCAGGAAGATGAAAAGGTATTCATAAATCTTGCCTCATCCCAATCCCGGATATTAAACAGGGTAACGACCCCCACCCTTTCTCACCTATTAGGAACCCTCTACTGCAATGGATTATTTATCCTGGTCAATGAATCTGGCATCCACATAGGTCCCCAGGCCCAGATAAATGCCGCAAGTTTAATCCTTTCTACCAGGGATATTACCAATCAAGATTTCTTGAATGGAAACTACCTCTTCAAGAGACTCTCCAGCCAGCAAAAAGACCTTCTTTTATTGAATGAAGGAAGAATTAACATAAAACAGGCAGGCTTTGGGGTATTAATTGCAGGAGGTATACACAACAAAGGCCTTATCTCTGTTCCCTCAGGGAAAATAGCCTTGGCCTGCGGGGATGCTGTAAAACTCGATATCTCTTCAGATGGCCTGATATCTGTGGCCATATTAGAGCCTGTAGCCTCAAAAGTCCTGGATTACCAGGGAAACCCTATAACTACCCAGATAAACAATACTGGCACCTTAGAGGCCTCTGTTATTATCCTCAAGGCAGAAAGCCTTCCTGGGATATTTGAGAAGGCTATAAACCTGCAAGGTTTTGTTAAGGCAAGCAAGGTAGAGCAGAAAGGAGGAAAAATTATACTCGCAGCAGATAATACCCTGCGGATAGCCTCAAAGATTCAGGCAGAAAACTTAGAGGTAAAAGCCAGGGATGTCCTCATTGAGGAAAACCCCTTAACTACCCAGGAACAAATCATCATCATTGCCGATAATTATATAAAACTTAAAACCTCTCTTAACTCAGCCACTATCCGCCTTGAGGCAAAAGAGGGGATAGATTCTATTCCAGAAGCTATCATTTCCTCTCCGAATACCACCCTCATTTCCAACAAATTCGGCTCTTACACCTGCCCCTTAATTATCCACAGCCCCAATATCCATATTAAGAAGATAAGTGGCAGTATAAATATTCTAGAGAGTACAGGCATAGGCACATCTATCCTCTTAAGAGGCCCTCCTCAAACCTGGGGTTCTATTATATATCCTGAAGACTCCCACCTTATTTTAGAGGCCCAGATTATCACCTTAGAGGGCAAAGACCCTGTTTGCTTCTATGGAGATATTACCTTCTATAACTTCTTTTTAGATACCCCTGACAAAGAGGTATATTTTGAACCGGGTAAAACCTATACCTTTAAGGGGAAACTAAAAATAATAGGCTCCCCAGATAGAGGAAAAGAGGAATACTATATTAAACTCTATTCCCAGACCCCAGGAAGCCCTTACTATATCAGCCTAAAAACCCAAGACTATACCTTAGAAAGGGTAAATATATCTGATGCCTATGCCTCAAGCCCTGTATTTATCCCCATAGGTGTAGATTCAGGAAATAACCAGAACCTTACCATAGACCCTGTGTGGGATGGAGGAGGTCTGGATAATAACTGGTCTACCCCTGAGAACTGGGATGGAAATGTTGTCCCTCAAGGAAATGACCCTGTTGCATTTAACGCTACCTCTACCAAAGACTGCATTATTGACAATGTAGGTACCTGGCAAGGAGGAACATTTACTATAGAGAGCACCTATACAGGCACCATTACCTTATCTACCTCTATAACTGCAGGGGATTTTAGCATGGCAGGAGGAACATTTAACTCCAATGGCCAGGTATTAACTGTAGGCTCCTATGCCCAGACAGGAGGAGTGTTCATTGCTGGTTCATCTAATATTACCTGCAATGGTAATTTTTCTATTACAGGCGGCACATTCAATGCTGGCACTTCTACCATTATTTTGGATGCCACCAATGGAGACCTCACATTGGATACCAATAACTATACTCTAAACAATATCGTATTCAAAAATACCTCTGATACCAGTTCCCATACTGTAACTTTGGGGACGAATACAGGTCAGAATTTAAGTTTTTCCGGTTATTTCTATTTATCGGCTGAAGGCTCCCAGGACCTTATTGTAGATGCTGCAGCTTTTAATCCTGATATAAACATCAATGGGGATTTAGATTTTGTAGGCACAGGAGATGGTTCTGAATCCATCAATATGGGAGATGGAACATGGACAGTGAGCGGGAGTTGGAATACCTTGGGTGGTTCGACTGTAGAAGGTACGTCCACTTTGGTCCTGAATGGAACAGATGAAGTATTTAATACCCCTCATGGTGGTGCTGGAGGAATGTTTTATAATATAATTATTGACGGAACAATTACAAGCACTGCCCCTGGCGGCAGAGGTTTCTATGTTTGCGGAACGCTGACTGTCAACGCTGGTAAAAGACTGACTTTGAATGCTAATGGTTGTTTCATCAGAGGGACGAGCGTTATTAACGGGATAATTGATGGTTCAGGTACTTTTACTGTAGATTACAGTGCAAATTTGGGGACAGGAGGCACTCTTAATGCAAATGTAGTGATTCTAGCCCCAAATACAGTGCCAGCGAGGACCTACGGAGCAAATCTTACCTTAAGATGTCAATTTAGTAGTGGCACAGAGATTCTGACCTTAGCTTCAGGAGAGATTACAGTAGGCGGTAATCTATCGCTTTACTGTAGAGGTGCTAATTTGGAGATCGACGGAGCCACAAATAATCCTAATGTAAATATATCAGGTAATATCTCAGGAGGAGGAGACATAAATTACAGTCCTACCAGTTATGTGGTTTTAAAAGCCGGTTCAGGCACCTGGACAGTAGGAGGAGATATTGACTTTTCAGGGGGTACAAATGGCGTTGCCACAGACTTCCAGGCAGGAAGTTCAACCTTTATTTTAGACGGCTCAACCACGCAACAGATTACCTCAGCAGGGAATTCTTTCAACAACCTTCGACTGGCAGGTTCAAGCGATGTAGTATTGGCAGATAATCTAAATGTTACTAATAATTTCATTAATACTACCCATACAGGAAGTTTTGATGCGGGTAGTTATGATGTAACCATAGGTAATGATTTTCAGTTTGACAGTGGGTCATTGTATTTGGGCAGTGGAACCTGGAGGGTTAGTGGGAATGTAGATGTGGATGGCGTAGATAGTTTTTACCGCGAAACCTCTACATTGGAGATGGACGGTTCTGCAAAGGCTTTATATACCGACCAGACCGGATTTTTTAATTTAACTATCTCCGGTTCAGTATCAGTAGAAGGATGTGTGTATGTGTGGGGGGACTTGAATGTTTCGGGAACCTTGACATTAAATAGGTGGTTGAACCTGAGAGATAATGATTCGCTTTTAATTATGACTTCCGATGCCACCATAGATGGGGCGGCGACCCTTAAGATTATGGGAAGAAACCAGACAGAAACTGACGGGACAATTTCTTGTCCTGTATCATTAGAAAATTACGGAACATATACTATTGCTGCTAGGACATGGGGTGGAAAGTTTATCATTGATTTAAGCCAAGGAGGAGCAAGTTGTACAGTGCAGTTAGGGGCAGGAACACATAATTTTCAAGGAGGTATTGAGATACGTGCTAATCAGACAGGCAATGCTACATTAGACGCCTCAACCAATAACCCTGCCGTAAATATTTCTGGAGATATTAACTTCACAGGCACAGGCGCAGGCACTGAGATTATACAGGCAGGAAGTGGCACCTGGACAGTAGGAGGAGATATTGATTTAACAGGGGGGCAGCTCGATGCCGGCACATCAACTTTCATCTTGAATGGCACCTCAACCCAGACTATTACCTCAGCAGGGAATTCTTTCAACAACCTTCGACTGGCAGGTTCAAGCGATGTAGTATTGGCAGATAATCTAAATGTTACTAATAATTTCATTAATACTACCCATACAGGAAGTTTTGATGCGGGTAGTTATGATGTAACCATAGGTAATGATTTTCAGTTTGACAGTGGGTCATTGTATTTGGGCAGTGGAACCTGGAGGGTTAGTGGGAATTGGGATACAACTGACGCCAGCACACTCACTTGCGGCACCTCCACTATAATAATGGACGGGAATTCGAAGGGTTTTTATGGCGGCGAAGATAGGACATACTACAATATCACTATTGCAGATGGCGCCTCAATTACTATAGAAGGGACAGGCCCCAGGGTTGCGAATGAATTGAACGTTATCGGTGCTTTGCATGTGAACAATGAGGATCTTGAGATGATTCCCAATTCTACATTGACTTTATCGGGTACCCTCTCAGGTAATCATGTAAGGATAACAGATGGTGTTATTCTAACCACAGCTGGTACATTAACTTGTGATGTAATTTTTTGGCCCACTGGGGGGGGTGTAACTATGCCCGCCCGCTCCTATGGGGGCAATGTAATAGTAGGTACCAGTATGGGGACGAGGACAGTTCTTATGGCAGCAGGCATACATACAATCGCAGGTAATCTTACTTTGAGCGGATATAATAACGATAATATAATCCTCGATGGTCAGAGTAACAATCCGCAGGTAATTATAGGCGGCAGCATTAGTTTTGATAGTGGTGCTGGTAGCGAAACCATCCAGGCAGGAAGTGGCACCTGGACAGTAGGAGGAGATATTGATTTAACAGGGGGGACTTTAGTCGCTGGTTCATCTACCATTATATTAAATGGGACCCAGGACCAAACTGTCACCTCTGCTGGAAATGCCTTCAATAACCTCCAGATAAACAATACAGGCCCTGTAGGAAACGACAACATTATTATTGCCGATGCCCTGGACATTGACGGCACCTTCACCTTAACCGGCGGCACATTAGACCTCTCTACTAATAACCCTGCAGTCAACATTGCCGGCAATATCACTCTTAACGGCGGTTCAATTACCAAAGGCACAGGCAACATTACCTTTGACGCAGACTTAACCTATACAGACAATGTAGGAGGACTAAACTTCGGCAATATATACATTGGGACATCTCCTGACACCACAACCTTGGCATCAGATATGACCTGTGATTCTCTAACTATCAGCCCTGGAAATATATTAATTACAGACGGCTACAATATTGATTGCGCAGGGACAATAGATATCAATGGGACACTGAATGCAGCAAATGGTGCAGGAGGAAACACAACCATCAATCTTGAAGGAGATTGGGATGCCACCGGAGGGACATTTACCAATACCAATTCAACCGTTGTATTTGACGGCTCTGCTGCCCAATCCCTGACTTCAGCAGGGCAATCATTCAATAATCTTACCATCAGCAATGCTTCAGCCAGTGGCATAACCTTTACGGATGATTGCACAGTATCAGGCACCTTCACAGATACAACAGCAGGTTCTCATCTTACTTTCAATGCAGGTTCAACCTATAACTTTACTAATATCGACCTCAATGGCCAGCAGGAAGCAACAAGAATAGTCTTGGAGAGTTCAAGTCCTGGCACCGCTTGGAATTTTAATGTAACAGGCACCCAATCAGTCAGTTATGTAAATGTTTCTGACTCAGATGCCTCAGGGGGTAATACCATAGATGCCTCAGACGGCACAAATATAG
>CAYNIO010000021.1:5981-13713 GCA_964397495.1 uncultured Planctomycetia bacterium | reverse complement strand
GATATTTCTAGATATTATAGAAACATTATCTTTAGGGAGAAACAAGATAAATGATATACTCGACCTTTACTCTATGCTCAGGAAAAGACCTGGCAACAGAAAAAGAATTCTTAAAAGAATAAAAAACATTTCTCTTAAGAATAAAGATAATCCCAAGCAGGGGTTCCAGGAGATAAAAGAATTTCTCTATTCTTTAACCCATCCACAATTCTTATACACTAAAAGGAGGCTTAAAAGCATAATGAAAGAATTGCCTTGCGTGGAGATTAAGATAGGGGTGCCTAGGGATTTGGAAGACAAAAGAATTTCCTTTCAGTTTGATGCAAGAAGCGCCAAAGAATTTATGGTAAAAACCGCACTTCTTAGAGGGATTAGCCTAGATAAGATAAATAAGATTCTCGAGGGTATTTAGTGAAGCTAAGACATCTTTTTGTAGATTCCCGCACACCAGCAGATATTCTAAATGATATTCGTAAAAGAATACCTTTAAGGCCTCAAATAATAGAGGACAGGAAATCTCTTTACATAGATTCTCGCCTTGAGTTAGGCAAAGACAGTTTGTATTTTACATTCCACCGTGGAAAAATTTTCTTTCCCTGTCCCTGCTCGCGTGATTCAATAAGTTGCGGCTATTTTGTTTTGGATACAATGGTTGGTTGCCCTTTTGACTGCAGTTATTGCTATTTACAGATTTATCAGAATATAAGGAGCATAAGCGCCTACATAAATCTTGAAAACAAGGTTGCCTCTCTGGCCAGAATACTTAAGAGGAGGAAAAAGAGAATAAGGGTAGGCACAGGAGAATTCTGTGATTCCCTTACTTTAGAAGATTTTTATCCTCAGGTAGATATAATCTATTTTTATTTTAAAAATCTTCCTCAGGTAATTATAGAATTGAAGACCAAATCTTCGAATATAAGCAACCTTTTAAAATTAAAACCTCTGAGAAACTTTGTAGTAAGTTGGTCTTTGAACCCCCAAAATATAGTAGAAAGGGAAGAGAAATATACCAGCGGTTTAAGGGAGCGTATAAGCTCAGCAAGGATATTAGTAGACAAAGGGTGGAAAGTGGGTTTTCATTTCGACCCTATAGTATACTATCCGGGGTTTGAGGACGATTACCTTAAAGTCTTAAGATTTATTAAGAAATTTCCTTCGCATAGTGTAGCCTGGATTTCTCTGGGCACCTTAAGATATCCTGCCACTTTGAAGAAAATCATAAGGGAGAGATTCCCCTATACCCGCATACTTTCTTACGGAGAGCCACTACTTACCCAGGAGGGAAAAGTTAGGTATTTTAGAAAAATAAGGGTAGAGATTTATAGATTTATGTCCGCGCATCTTAGAAAAACCTTCAAGGAAGTTCCTATATACCTCTGTATGGAAACCCCCTTAGTCTGGAAAGAAGTTTTTGGCAAGATTCCTGAGTTTCATCGATATCTTTTCACAAATATCTGATTTCCAGTAGATTACATATACTGAGGTTTTAATCGGCTTGCTAAACAGAACCCTTTTCTACGCAAAGTTCTTAATTTTACCAAATAAGCCGGACTTAAAATGTAAAATTAGGGCATAAAGTAGGAAAGTGCTTAAAGAAGGATTTGACAGAGGGAATTTTTTGTGTAAAATTTAATAGTAAAATTTAACTATCATAATATTAATATGAATTTTAAAGAATTTATTATCAGAAAAGCTCAAATTCATCCTTCAAAACCTGCAGTAGTATTTAAAGGCAGGAAGGTAGATTTCAGGTCTCTTAAGGATAATGTTTTTAAACTTGCTAATTTTCTAGAAAGTCAAGGCATAAAAGATTCTAAGAAGGTAGCTGTATTTCTTCCTAATAATTTAGAGGCAGTATACTCTTATCTGGGGGTTTTAAGCACAGGGGCGACCTTGGTGCCCTTTGACTTTATGCTTACTGAAGAAGAGATAATCAATTTTGTTAACCATTCCTCATCAGAGGTGTTGATAATTCATCCTAAGAAGGGTCTGGATTTAAATAGGATAAAGGAGTTGTGCCCTTCTCTTAGAGAAATAATTACCTCAAGAGATGCAGGAGGTTTTATTTCTATTGATAAGATTTTAAGAGAAAGCGCTTCCCACGTAACTACTTCGGATTTTAATGAAGATGGCTTATCCTGTATTCTTTATACCTCAGGTTCTACAGGTCACCCTAAAGGAGTAATGCTTTCTTATAGGCATCTTGATAATCCCATAAATACCATAAGTTATTTTTTAGATATCTCTGAGAGAGATGTCATTTTCTGTGCAGGGGTCCCCTTTTCTCATTTAGGAGGTTTTGATTGTATACTTCTTATGCTTTACTTTGGCCAAAGCATGGTGTTATTAGAGAGGTTTTCTCCTTTAGAGGTCTTAAGACTTATAGAAAAATACAAAGTAACTTTAATGTGGATGGTTCCTTCAATGTATGTGGCAATTCTTTCTTTGAAGGATTACACAAGATTTGATCTTTCATCTTTACGATATGTAGTTGTGTTTGGCGCACCATCTTCTCCGCTACTCCTTAAAAGGTTCCATAAAGCATGCCCTAATGCATATCTCCTCAATGGCTGGGGTATGACTGAGACCTCTGCTCCCAATTGTATTCTGCCTGCTGGCATAGAGAAGATAGAGAGTATAGGAAAATTCCATTCCAGTATGGAGGCAAAAATCGTTGACGAGCAAGGAAAGTTCTTAGGCCCAGAAGAACGGGGGGAACTTTGGGTGAAGGGCAAGGCAGTAATGCTCGGTTATTACAAAGAGCCCCAGTTGACCAAAGAAGTTCTAACTGAGGAGGGATGGCTTAAAACAGGAGATATCGCCTATTATGACAGGGATGGACTTTTTTATATTGTAGGAAGGAAGAAGGATATGCTTAAGGTAGCAGGAGAGATTGTGTTTACTCCTGAGGTGGAAGAAAAAATCCATCTTCATCCGAAAGTGAGAGAGGTAGCAGTTATTGGGGTTCCTGATAAGTTAAGGGGAGAAGTTCCTAAAGCCTTTGTAGTGGTAAAAGAAGGTGAGATTTTAACCGCAGATGAGTTAAAAAGTTTTTTAAAAGAACATTTAGCCCATTTTAAGATACCTCACTATGTTGAGTTTGTGGAGGGATTGCCTAAAACCAGGTCAGGAAAGATTGATAAAGCGAAATTGCAAGGAGGTTCAGGATGAAAGTCTTGTTTTTACAACCGCCACTGGGTGCATGGTCAACCTGGGGGAAGCACCGTGCCCCTAATATAGGACAGGCTCAGTTAGCCGGCCTTTTGCGGGAAAGGCACCCTCAATATAGATTGCAGGTTCTGGACTGCCGTGCCTTGGAGTTGACTGAGAGGCAGATGATAGATGAAGTTGAGAGGATTAAGCCAGACATTGTTCATATAGGGGAGATTCTCCATACGACCGGCGGGGCGGCAGTAGTCTACCGCTACAATCAGGCAGCGAAATTAGTAAAGGAGAGGCTTGCGCAGACAACGATTATTGCTTCGGGTCTGGTTTATGCCTCTGCACCTATAGAGATTCTGGAGAGGAATCCTTGGATAGATTATGTTATTGTAGGGGAACATGATTATAGTTTTGTAGAACTTGTGGAGGCCATTGCTGAAGGAAAGGATGTTCAGAAGGTTAAAGGCGTGGCTTTCCGCAAGGAGGGAGAGGTTATTTTGACCGAATACCGCGGCCTGATTACAGACCTGGACGAACTCCCCCTGCCTGCCTATGACCTTTTTCCTATGGATAGGTATGTAGGGCATGATTACTGGAAGAATTATACCGAGACCTGGAACTCGAGAGGGTGTCCTGCAGGATGCAAATTCTGTTATGAGTGGTCCCAATTTGACCCCAGAAGCAATGCGGATTTGAAATTCTTCCGGGCAAGAAGTGGCAGACTTGTGGCTGATGAGCTTGAACTTCTTTATGACAAATTCGGCGTAAAAGTTGTCACTATGATGGATGATTGTTTTAATACCTCACGCAGGAGGATGGAGGAGTTTCTCGATGAGATGATAAAACGCGGCATCAACAAGAAAGTTGCCTGGTCTTTTTTAGGAAGGGCACCCTATTACCTGCGTGACATAGACCTTTTTCCCAAGATAAAAGAAGCAGGCTGTTTCCTGGCTTTGGCAGGCATTGAGGTGGCGACAGATGAGGAACTAAGAGAATTGGGCAAAGGGATAACTGTTGAGCAGGTAGAGGAGGCAATTGCCAGATTAAAAGAAGCAGGAATTGCCACAGTCCTTACCTGGATGGTGGGGTTTGAAAACGACGATGAATACCGCATAAAGAAGAGGTTGGAGGCTGTGGATAGGATCGACCCAGACATCTGTGCTTTGCAGTATCTAACCCCTATGCCTGGCGCTCCCATATGGAAGGAATATATTGAGAGGGGGTGGGTAAAATTTGATGATTTAAAAACGTGGGATTTTCATCATCCGGTTGTTCCCACGAAACATCTTTCCAAAGAAGAGGTAGGCAGACTCGGTGCATGGGCTTTAAGGGAATTTTATTCCAAGCCAGGCAGGGTTGAGAGGATTTTGTATTCAAAGGTTTATCATCCTTACGTTAAACTGTGTTTTCGTTCCTATATGGAAAATATGTCGCGTTTTGAAAAGGCTTCCAAGACAGACGAGTTGTTTGTTTAGTTATTTGTATATACTTGTTTTTCGGTAAAGATTTCTAAAACCAGAGGAGATTATTATGATGCAGCGGGATGTCCATCTGCGCCCCCAGGACCTACTTGAGTTTCTGCAATACAGGGAAGGAGATTTTGGAAAGGTGGCATTGGTATGCGGCCAGCCACAGCGGGCAAAACTCTGCCTGGATAGACTCCAGAGGCCTACAAAAAATTTTACCTTCTTAGGATACACCTTCTGGACAGGGTTTTACAAAGGGAAGAAGGTTACTGTAGGAAACGGTGGTTTTTATGCCCCGGATTCTGCCTTCGTTACGGAGCTTTTGTGTGCAGGGGGCATTGAAATCCTTATAAGGCTTGGTTCCTGTGGTGCCTTGAGGGAAGATATCGAGATAGGGGATTTTATTATAGCAGACAAGGTTTTAAGGGGGGACGGCGCAACCAGATACTATGTGGAAGATGATTTTATTCCTCAGGTCGATGGGAAAATCGCAGAGAAGTTAGAAAGTTCACTTTCCCGTAAAGGTAATATTCATAAAGGTGGGGTTTGGACGACCGATGCCCTTTTTCGCGAAACGAAAGAGGTGGTGAATTCTTACATCAAGAAGGGCGCCATCGCCGTGGATATGGTAACTTCTCCTTTTGTGGTAGTTTCTAATCTTTACAAAAAGCGTGTTGCCTGTGCTTTGCTCGTTTCTGACAACCTCATTACTGGTGAGTTAGGATTTACGGACTTCAGGCTTTTCAGCGCCCAGGAAAAGTTAGTAGATGCAGGCTTCAAACTTATAGAAGAGTTAGATGTTTAATTCTCCTCTTTTGTTCCCGGTAAAACTAAAAGAAGGCAAGATATCTGTTCTCGATGAGACAGCTTTGCCTTTTAGGGAGGATTATATAGAGGTTAAAAGCCTTGATAATGCCTTAAGGGTTCTTAAAGATATGAAGACGCGCGCCTTCGGTCAGGTGCTTTTGTTTTTTTATGCCTGCGTTTTGTTCAGAGATTACTCTATTGATGATATAGCCGCCAGGTTCAAAGAGGCACGGCCCACATTCGATTTTTTTCTTCTGCGCGACATATTAAAGAAGGAATCGCAGGGAGTTTCGGATATTGGCGTAGTTGTCGATAGGTTTATTAAAGATTTCGATGGTCTGCGTAGAGGCCGTGCCCGCAGGCTGGCAAAACTCCTTCCCCAGGAGCCCAAGATTCTTACCATCTGTAATGTAAATGGGGAACTCGGTTATCTTTATGAGGAATTAGAGAATTTAGACAAACACGCATTGTTTTACGTTTCAGAGACACGGCCCTACTTGCAGGGCACACGTCTTACTTTCTGGGAGTTAAGGAAGAACAATATCCCTGCTTACTTAATATGCGATAACCAGGCAGCAAGGTTAATGAAGGAAGGCAAGGTTAACTGTGTTTTAAGCGGTGCGGACAGGGCGACCAAAGGAGGCGATATTGTCAACAAAGTAGGAACTTATGCCTTGGCGCTCCTTGCTAAGCATTTTGGTATACCCTTTTACGCCCTTATTCAGTATCCTAAAGATATTCATATAAAAGATGTAAAGATTGAAGAGCGTCCCCAAGAGGAGGTCTTTATGTTTTTAGAGGGCGATTTCCAAAATATGGAGGCTATCTATCCTTCTTTTGATGTGGTGGAGGACACCCTGATAACTAAACCTATAACTTTATTGAATGATGAAATTAGGGCAAGTTAGAAATTCAACTCTTCTGTGGGGGATTTTAAACAGGGAGGCTCTAAAAAATTTCATAGAAAAAGATTTATTGGCCCTTCCTGAAGCCAGACCTTATCTTTATGGTTTAAGGAATATCGCTTTACTAAAGAGAGAAGGTTTCCCCTGTTTTTATTGTACAGACAATATGTTGGGAACATTATTCTCTCACGGCAAGATAAGGCGCAGTATTATATTCTACCGAGAGGAAAATGAAAAGGGATTTATATGCCCTTCAGGAAGTTTATATATATACCTTTTAAGCAAACTTCATAAGGTGGAGGTAAGGTTTTTTCCCCAGGGAGAGCTTGAAGATTGTCCTGATAAGGATGCCTCAAGTTTAGAAGGAAGGCTATTGATCTCTAGAGAAGATGTAGATTTTGTAATTAAGCCCCAAGACGAATTTATTGAGAAAGAAAAACTGGAGGCAAAAGATGTATGAAGATTTAAAGAAAGAGATAATCTATTGGGCAAGGAAACTTAACGAGAGGGGTTTTGTTACCGCAAGGAGCGGGAATATTTCTCTTAAGGTAGACAAAGGGCTTCTTATCACCTCTCATGATTGTTATCTGGGAGAACTTTCTCCAGAGGATATCCTTGTGGTAGATGACCAGGGGAAAATATTAGAAGGAGGCAAGGAGATTACCAGTGAAAAGGAACTCCACTTAGATATTCACAAGAACTTTAAGGAGATTAAGGTCGTCCTTCATGCTCATCCTCCTTTTACTGTGGCTTTCTTCCACTATTTTAAAGAACTGGATATATTTTCCTTCGAGGCTAAATTCTATCTGGGAAAGGTTCCTCTCATACCCCAAAATACACCTACGGTAGTTGAGGTTAAACCTGTAGTAGAGGCTTTAAAGAATTCAGATATCGTGGTTTTAAAATCTCACGGGGTAGTTTCTATAGGAAAGGATTTTAAATCCGCCTTCAGTTTGATAGAGTTGTTAGAGGAAACATCAAGGGTAAATATCCTGTTGAGAAAGGAGAGATTTACTTTTCAGGAGAGAGAAATCTCTAAAGAATCTGACAAACAAAAATATGACCTACTTTCCCAGCCTCACATAAATAAGTTAACCGAAGTTGTAAATTCTGACCCTGAAGTCCAGAGGTTGGGTAAACAATACGGCCTTACTTGCACTTTGGCTGTAAAAGACCTTGATACCCAAAGAGTTGTAAGATTTCATTACAGAGAGGGGAAAATTCTTAAGACTGACAGCATTGAAGAGGCGGATTTTTTGATAACAGGAAGGTCTGAGATTTTAAAGAAGATATTTAACAGAGAGGTAGACCCCTTTACTGCCTCTGTCCAGGGTAAGGTAAAGACCAAAGGGGATTTTTCCAAGATGAGCAGATGGTACCCGGTCTTGGTGA
>CAYNIO010000021.1:0-5881 GCA_964397495.1 uncultured Planctomycetia bacterium | reverse complement strand
TTTCTTTCAAAGAGAGGGCGAAGGTTTTAAGGGATATCGCTGCAGTTATACTTGAGAATTTGCAGGAATTAGCGAGCCTGGAGACTCAGGAAATAGGCAAACCAATAAAAGAGACTTTGTTCGTAGACATCCCTATGGGTGCTGAAGATTTCAAATTTTATGCTAATTTATTGGAGACTTTAGAGGAAAGACTTATAAAGACCCCTACAGGCATAAGCCTTCTGGAGTATGAACCTTTGGGAGTGTGCGTTATTTATCTTCCTTATAATGTTCCTTTGATGATATTAGGGTTCGTTGCCTCTGCAGCCCTGGCAGGAGGAAATTCAGTAATCATAAAGCCTTCGGAATACGGTTCCCTTTCGGTTTTAGCCTGGGCAAGGTATTTGGAAAAGTTAGATTTACCTAGAGGGTTGATAAATGTAATAACTGGCAAGGGAGAAAGTGTAGGAAGGTTTCTGGCTCAAAGCCAGACAGACCTAATCTCCTTTACTGGTTCAAGGGATACCTTCAAAAAGATATTTTCAAACGCAGCCTCCTGGCCCAAGAAGATGCTCTGCGAGTTAGGAGGGGCAAATTTGACCTTGGTCTTTAAGGACGCCGACCTTAGGGAGGCTTTGGACAATGTTTTAAGTTCCTCTTTTATAAAGCAGGGGCAGATGTGCATAGGCACAAGCCTGCTTCTGGTTGAAGAGGAAATCTATGAGGACTTTATAAAAGATTTAATAGATAAGGTTAAAAAATTAAAATTGGCAGATCCTCTCCTGCCAGATACTCACGTAGGGCCGCTTCCTACAAAGTCCCATTTAGAGAATGTGCATTTGCGGGTAAAGAACCTTGTAGAAAATGGAGCCCGGATATTAAGCGGCGGTGAGATCCTGGAAGATAAATTCTACCCGCCTACAGTAATTGAGATAAAGGAATTGCTTTATGAAGAATTTTTTGCTCCGGTAATTCTAACCAGACCCTTCAAAAAAGAGGAGGCCCTTCAAATGGTTCTTAAGAACCCCGCAGGGCTGGTATTGCAGATTTGGACTAAAGATTTCGAGTTTGCCTATGGTTTGGCCAAGAGTTGCTGTGCAGGGACGGTTTGGATAAATACTTTTGCCCAGATGGGCCCTCAGACACCTTTTGGTGGTTTTAAACTAAGTGGCTGGGGCAGAAACCTTGGCAGGTGGGGATTCTTTGAGTATGTCCAGCCCAAACACATAGGCTTGGGTTTGGGCAGATCCCAGACTTCAGGCTGGTTTGGAGTTTAATGGATAGTAAGGGATTACGGACAAGTTGGCAGTACAAGATATCACGCAGGATAGTGCATTTTCGCATCTGGGTGATAATAGCGTTTATTTTCATCACCGCCTTTTTCATAAGCGTATTAAGGGACATAAAGATCGAGACTCACTTAGAAGATTTCCTGCCTCAGAAACATCCTTTCATTGAGGTGCAAAACCGCCTCACCAAGATATTTGGAGGCTTGAATCAGGTATCCTTGGCATTAAAGGTAAAGGAGGGCGATATATTTGACAAGGATTTCTTAGAAAAATTGATATCCTTGACCGAGGATCTTTATCTTCTTGACGGCGTAAATACCTCACGTATAAATTCTCTGGCGTCGCGCCATGTAAAGTGTGTTGTTGCCAACGAAGAGGGTTTTTTTGTAGAGAGGTTGTTGAGAACTCCTCCCCAGACACCCCACCAGATGCAAGAGTTGAGAATGAAAATTATAAGAAACCCCAATGTCTATCCTAAGATGGTCTCTCGGGATTTTAAGAGTACTTTAATATACGCAGATTTTCATTCAGGGGTTAAGACCTCATACATATTCAATGAACTTACCAAACTCAAAAAGAAATATGAGGATAAAAATACTTCTATTTACATTGCCGGCCGGCCAATTCTAGAGGGTTACCTTAATTTTTATCTTCCGGGGATGTTTAAGGTTCTGGGACTGAGTTTATTGGTCATATCTGTAATACTCTTTTTTACATTCCGTTCCAAGAGGGGGGTTATTCTCCCCCTTTTAGATTCTTCTATGGCTACCATCTGGGGGATGGGGACGATGAAACTTCTGGGGTTAAGACTTGACCCTTCTACAATTCTGGTCCCTTTTATCGTATTGTCTCTGGGGATAAGTCATTCGGTACATACCTTGAAGCGTTATTATGAGGAGATGGCTAATCCTGCAATGAAGAGTAAACACGCAGTGGTAAATACTGTAGCACATCTTCTTTTACCAGGCTTAGCCTGTGTCCTTACCGATGGTTTTGGTTTTCTTTCTCTTACCTTGGTGCCCCTTCCTACTATAAAGAGCATGGCCTTTGCATCGGGATTGGGTATTCTGGCAAACTTCTTCACCTCCTTTATGTTTACGCCTTGCCTCCTTTCTTTTTTGCACAGGCCTAAGATAGTAGAAATAAAGAGAGAAGAGCAGCACCTTTGGGTAGATAGGCTTCTAAAAGGCATAAGCGTTTTTTCTTTGAAGAAAAGGGTGGGTACCATTTTGGTAGTTGTAATGCTTGCATTTACAATTTTTTCCTTCTGGGGTCTTAATAGTATAGTTATTGGCGACAATACTGATGGTTCAAGCTATCTTTATCCAAATAGTCCCTATAATAGAGCAGAGGAATTTATCAACAAAAACTTTGGGGGCACCAATACCTATTATATTTTGGTAGAATCTCAGGATTCACTGCTCAAGTCAGATAAATTAAAAGCCATAGATTTCTTCCAGGATTATATATTAAAAAACGTGCCCCAGGCAGGTTCAAGTTCATCTATTGCCAACGCTATAAAGGCTTTGAATATGTTTATGTTCGCGGGGGAGAGAAAATATTTTAGGATTCCCCCCAGGGATGAGGTTATTGCCCAGTATTGGTTTTTATATACCCTTTCAGGTTTTCCTTCAGACTACGACCACCTCATAAGCCGGGACAATCGCTTTTGTAACATAAAGTTTGATTTTCGGGATCATCGGTCTTCCACGATAGATAAGGCAGTGGAAAAGACCAGGGATTTTCTAAATACCTATAAATTCTCTCAGGTAAAGTTTTCATATGCAGGAGGGGATATTGGAATATTATATGCGGTAAACGAGATTATAAGGAAAACCATTCTTCCTAACGCTATTTTTATTTCCTCTCTTATATTCTTTTATGTGAGTTTCATATACCGTTCTTTTGTGGGAGGGGGGATTTTGATTTTACCCCTTGTGCTCAGCAACCTCTTTGTATTTTCTATATTCGGGTTTTTGAAGATTCCTATTACTACAGAGATGCTTCCTTTGGTATCTTTGAGTGAAGGGCTGGGTATAAACTATGGCATATATATCTTGGCCAGGCTTTATGATGAGATGCGCACCAAGAGGGCGACTTACCGCAATATACTTTACCGTACCTTGATAACCAGTGGAAAGGCAGTATTCTTCAGCGGATTCATTGTATCTTTGGGGATTTTGGTCTGGGCTTTTTCTCCTATAAGATTTCAGGCTATGATGGGTTTGAGTTTGTGCATAGCCCTTATATTCAATATGGCAATCTCTTTGGTGATGGTGCCGGTATTGGTGTGGTGGTTTAAACCACAATTTTTATTTGGGAAGGTAAGGTTAAGATTGAGAAGCAGAAATAATTAAAGGAGGTGCAGGATGAAGAAGTTAGGATTATTTTTAGGTATATTGGCGTTTTCTTCTTCCCTCTGGGCCCAGGAGTTAGAGTATCATAAGGTTTATACTCCCCAAGAGGGGATGAGTGCAGACCAGATTATGAGGATTAAATACCATAACAAGTATTCCCTCTTTGCCCACGATTACCAACAGATAGGCCAGGTTCTATATGTAGATAAGTCAGGGTTTACCAGGAAAAGAATATGGAAGAGGCAGCGTATTATAAAGGGTGGAGAAAATGGTATAGCCTACAAGGATTTGGTAGTTATGACTTACCCCACAGAGGTTAAGGGTCTGGCAGTCTTGACCTGGACCTATGAGGACCCTCAAAAGGGCCAAAACGTCTGGCTGTGGTTGCCTTCCTTAAAAAAAGTAAGGAAAATTTCTGCTTCTGAGGATGATGACGCCTTTATGGGAAGCGATTTTACGGTGGAGGAGGTTTCTACCCGCAGATTTGAAGACGAAACTTATAAGTTGATAGGAGAGAAGGAATTTGCTGGTTACAAATTCGAGCATACAGGGGAGATTAAATTTAAAGGAAAATCCTGCTTTGTTATTGAATGTACCCCTAAAAAACCTCACTGGTATTACGCCAAAAGGATTGTCTGGATAGACAAAGACACAGGAGGAAACATTTTTGAAGAGTATTATGACAAGAAGGGCAGATTATTTAAGACCCTTTTTAGGGAATGGGCCTGGTGGCAAGAGGAAAATAAGAAATATCCTACCCAACTTTCTCTTGAGTGCAAAGACCTACGTACTGGGCATCGCACAGCAATCCTAATGGAGAATACAGAATATGACCGGGGTCTGAGCGAACAAGATTTTACCGTCAAAGCCCTTATGCGTTCGAGGTGGTAATATACAAGATTAAAGATTTAAGATTAGAATTCGGGAAGGTTTGATTGTCAATTTTTATTTCTAAACTTTTAGGTTTAAGTTTTAGAAAAGGAGGTGAGGTAAAATGAAAAGGCTTCCGGTGATAGGTTTGGTTTTATTCATCGCGTCTAATGTTTGGGCAGGGGAAATCGGACCCAATCTTGAATATTCAGGGTATCTTAAGGCAGAAATCTGGCTTACGGATTATAACGACGAGTCGCATATTTCTCTTTCGTCTTTAAAGAACACTATTGACCTTGAGATGCAGTATACGCTTTCTGACAACTGGGCATTATTTTTTCATCCCCGATACTTTTATGATTCTGCTTACGATTTAAGAGACGATTACAATTCTAATTTTGACAGGAATCAGTCTAAGATGGGTCATACGCAGAGGACGGAATGGTTGCGGGATTGCTATTTAGATTTTACCTCTGACAAACTTGATATTAGGATTGGCAAGCAACAGGTCGTTTGGGGCCAGGCTGACGGCCTTCCTTTTTTAGACAGGGTTATGCCTTTTGATTTAACCAGATATTGGCTTCCTGATTTCGCTGACATAAGAATCCCCCTCTGGATGATCAAGGTAGAATATTCACCTGCCCTAAATTCAACTTTGCAATTTTTACTCATTCCTGATTTTGAGGCTTCGCGTTCTGCTCCGGCAAATGATACTTTTAGTTTTAAGGCAAATAACAGTTTTGATGATTTTAAAAATTTTATGAATTCTTTAACTGGTGGAAGCGTTTCTACTACAATTTATAGGCCTTCTTCCAAGTTAAAAAATTCAAGAATAGGGCTTCGCTGGCGCTCTATGCTGGGAGATATAGATTATACTCTGAATTGGCTTTATGGATATTCAACCAGTGCCTATACTTATGCGGATGGTTTTATCTCTGCAGGTTACAGTGTAGGTGACATACCTGTTGGCCAATATTACTATTCCCGCAGGCACAAACTTATGCATATGATCGGATTCTCTTTTAACAAGTCTTTTATCAATCCGGGAATTCTTGAGGGCTTGACTATTAGAGGAGAATTTGCCTACTTTCACAATGAACCAACATATTATGGAACCGCCGGCCGTAGAAACTATACTGAAAAAAGTGATAAATATACCTATGTCTTGGGGTTCGATAAGTATTACTTTACCAACTGGCTATTTTCCCTACAGTTTGCCCAGTTTATCCATAACACCCCTACCTTCAGAGGCAATCAGGTTTTAAATTCCTACACCTATGGGCTTATGGATAAGGTGGAAAGTTATCTTACCTTGAAGGTTGCTACTGATTTTATGTATGAAAGGGTCAAGCCTGAGATTTTAATAATCTATGGTGATGACAATGA
>CAYNIO010000020.1:0-14098 GCA_964397495.1 uncultured Planctomycetia bacterium | reverse complement strand
TAAAAGGGCTTCCAAGGAATAGAAACCATTGTGTTATAAAAGCGGAGGTTATCTCCTGGCGTGATTTCGAGAAATTTAAGAGATTTTCAGAGATTCGCTCCCGAGGCCTTGTGCGGACCGAAGATAGAGATTATATAGTTCAGGATGCGGATATAATTTTTTTCAGATTTAATGTCTAACCAAAAGTTATTAAAGATAAGCAGGGCAATAATAAGCGTCTATGATAAAGAAGGGGTTGTTGATTTTTGCAAAGTTCTTGCCCGCTATAAGATAGACATTATCTCTACAGGCTCAACTGCCCGTCTTCTTAAGAGTGCAGATATCCCTGTGCAAGAAGTAAAAGATTACATTGATTTTCCTGAAATATTAGAGGGCAGGGTTAAGACTTTGCACCCCCGTATTCACGCAGGCATCCTTGCCCGCAAGGACAAAAGGAGCGATTTGTCAACTCTTAAAAGATTGAATATAAAACCCATAGATATGATAGTAGTCAATCTTTATCCTTTTCAGGAAAAAAGAAAAGTCCTGAGAAATATTAAGGAGATATTAGAATTTATAGATATCGGTGGCCCTACACTCCTGCGGGCAGGGGCAAAGAATTTTTTAAATGTGTGCGCGGTTCCAGACAAGAAGTTTTACAGCGAAGTCGCCAAAGAACTGCGCAGGTACAAGGGAAGAATTTCTTTGAGACTTAGGAAGACTTTGGCAGGGGAGGTTTTCAAAAGGACTTCGCTTTACGATTATGCCATACATAATTTTTTATCTGGGGACCAAAAAGAAGAGATAATGTTTTGTTTTGAAAAGAAAGAAACTCTGCGCTATGGCGAAAATCCCCATCAGAAAGGCTATTTCTATTCCTATGGAGGCGGGGTCCTGGGAGGGTTGGATAAATTGCAAGGCAAACCCCTTTCTTACAACAATTTTTTAGATATCTCGTCAGGATTGAGGATATTGGAAGACTTTAAAGAGCCGTGTTGCGTAGTCATCAAGCATACCAATCCTTGCGGTTTGGCTTTAGATGATAATTTAGAGAAGGCTTATATTAAAGCTTACAAGACAGATGAGATTTCCAGTTTTGGTGGTATAGTAGGATTTAATCGTAGGGTAGACAAAAGTACAGCCCGGAGGATTGTTGAGAGTGGATTTAGGGAGATAGTGTTTTCTGTTGATTTTACAAAAGGGGCACTTAAGGTTTTCTCTTCAAAAAAGAATCTTATCGTCTGTAAGGTAAAGGTAAAGTATTTAGGGGAAAGAGGGGACTACAGATTTATAAAAGGTGGATTATTGGTCCAGGACAGAGACAAAATAATTTACAAGAGAAATCTTTTAGAATTTCCTACAAGAAAGAAACCTTCTCCAAGATTGTTAGAGGAGCTTTTGTTTGCTTTCAAGGTAGTAAAACACTTAAAGTCCAATGCTATATGCATATCTAAGGGTTATAGAACCCTGGGTCTGGGTATGGGCCTTCCTTCGAGAATAGATGCCGTAAAATTGGCTATCAAAAAAGCAGGAGACTGTCGGGGGGCAGTTCTGGCTTCAGATGGTTTTTTCCCTTATCCTGACTCTATAGAAGTTTCTTTCAAGGCGGGCATAAAGGCTATCATCCAGCCAGGAGGTTCGATTAGAGACAAGGATATAATCTCAGCCTGCAATAAATATAAAATCCCCATGGTCTTTACTCACATACGCCATTTCCTGCACTAATTTCCAATGTGCAAAAAGAGGATAGAGGTCGTAGCAGGTCTCTTAAAGGAAGAGAGAGAAATCCTTTTATGTCAGAGGAGGGACGACGACACCTTTGCAGGTTTGTGGGAATTTCCCGGGGGGAAGATTAAAAAAGGTGAGACCCACCAGGAGGCTTTAAGAAGGGAACTCAAAGAGGAGTTGAATATAGATGTCGAGGTGAAAGAGTTAATAGGGATTTTTGAAGATGAGAGTTTAGGCCAAGCGATAAAAATATACCTTTATAGGTTTGAAATTTATCGCGGAGAAATTAAATGTTTGGGATGCAAGGATTATATATTTACAAGTTTAGAGATAGCTTCCCGCCTAAATCTTGCTCCTGCAGATAAGAAGATATTTAAGTTTATCAAATCCGAGGTCTTATGATATCTTCCTACAAAGAAGCAATTTCTTACCTTGACTCCTTTATAAATTATGAGAAGAAGATACCGCCCTATCCTCGTGTATGGAAATTAGAAAGGGTAGAGGCGCTCCTGCGGATTCTAAATATCAACTACCAGAATCTCAAAGTGATACACATTGCTGGGACAAAGGGTAAAGGTTCTACTGCTATCTTTCTTTCTTACGTTTTGGCATCTTTAGGATATAAGACCGGCGTTTTTGTTTCTCCCCATCTCGATAGTTACCGGGAGAGGATAAGCACGGTTTATATTAGTCCTTCTAAGAAGAGAGTAGTTTATAAAAATATACCTGCTTCGAGATTTACCAGTATAATGAATTGTTTTTTTCCTGCTCTGGAAAAATGGTCTCAAGCCAGGTGGGGGAAGATTACTTTTTTTGAGATACTTACGGCTTTGAGTATGAAATATTTCCTAGATAAGAATATGGATTTCGTAATTTTAGAGTGTGGCTTAGGAGGAAGACTTGATGCTACCAATGTTATAGAGAGGCCCTTACTTTCCATTATTACCCATATAGGGTATGACCACACCCATATCTTGGGAAATAGTCTGAAAAAAATAGCCCAAGAGAAAAGCGGTATTATTAAGAAAGATTCCTTGGTAATTACTGCTAGGCAGAAGCCTTCAGTTCTTTCTGTAATAGAAAAGAATTGTAAAGAGAAGAAAGTCCCTTTCTATATCTTGGGGAAAGATTTCTTTTGCGAGAAGATAAGATTGAGGAAAAGCCATACTCTTTTTGATTTAAGAACAAAAGATATGTTAATAAAGAATTTAAAGATCGTTCTTAAGGGGGAGCACCAGGTGGAAAACGCATCGTTGGCTGTAGTTTCTTCTTTACTGCTCGTTAAAGACAGAGAAAAGTTTTCAATCTCCAAGATTAAGCAGGGTCTTAAAAACGCATCTGTGCCCGGGAGGTTTGAGGCCAAAGGCAATCTTATTCTAGATATAGCCCACAATCTTTCTTCTCTTCTTGCTTTGAAGAAAAGTTTAAATGTGTATTTTCCCCGCTATAAGATTATCACAGTTTTTGCCCTCTCTAAAGATAAGGATGCTGCCAAGATTCTTGGTGTAGTGGACTCTTTTTCTCATAAAGTAATATTCACTACTACATCCAATCCCCGTTCCCAAGACCCCCAATATCTGCGCAGGATTCTAGGTAGAGGGGAAGTAGAACCCGATATTAAGAAGGCTTTAAAAAAAGCCTTTGGTATGCACGAGGATAACTGTAAAATATTAATTACAGGTTCTACATTTTTGGTATCCCAGGCACGCAAGATTATCAGAGGATGTTTAAGGACACCGTAGCAGCTATATCTACACCTTTGGGTAGGGGCGGAGTGGGGATAGTAAGAATTTCTGGCGATAATTCTTTAACTATCTTGCGCAAAATTTTTACACCTGCCCGTCCTAAAAGGTTTAAAGATATAAAAAGCCACACTGTTTATTATGGGTGGATAAAGGATGAAGGTAATGTCCTCGATGAAGTTTTAGTACTGGTTATGAAAGCCCCCCGCACCTATACCCGCGAGGATATCGTGGAGATTTCCTGTCATGGAGGGCCTTTAGTTTTGAAGAGGATTTTAGAGTTGGTTCTAAAGAAAGGGGCAAGGTTAGCCCAGCCAGGAGAGTTTACCTTAAGAGCCTTCCTCAATGGCAGATTGGATTTAACTCAAGCAGAGGCAGTTTTAGATATTATAAATGCTTCTACACAGGCAGGTTTGGATTTGGGCCTTAGGCAGCTTAGGGGAGACACTGCAAGGTTTATAGAGGATTTAAGGGGCAGGTTGATTGGCGTCCTTTCACAACTTGAGGCGCGCCTTGAGTTTCCTGAGGATGTTCAGGGAGAAATTCCTCTTCTTCGGATGAGAAGTGTTGTAGAGAGCATATTGAATGATATCAGAGAGGTTATGGAGGGATATCGAGGCACCAGATTCCTCAAGGAAGGATTAAGGGTCTGTATTGTGGGAAAAACCAATGTGGGGAAATCGTCTCTTATGAATCGCCTCTTGGATGAAGAGAGAAACATTGTAAGCAGTAGGGAGGGCACCACCAGAGATATTATAGAGGAGGAGATTTTAGTTGAGGGCTATCTTTTAAGAATTATCGACACCGCAGGTTTTATAGAGGCTAAAGATGAAGTTGAAGAGGAGGCTATGCGTAAGACCCAGCGTGTAGCAGAAGAGTCAGATTTAATTCTTTTTATGGTAGACTCAAGTTCTCCTTTGGACCATAGAGATATGATGTTTAGGGAGATAATCGGAAAAGACAAAAGTATTCTTGTAATAAATAAAATAGACCTTCCTTCCAGGGTAAACCTTGAAGGGTTCGAAGGAAATTTCTTAGACAAGATTTATATTTCTTGCAAAGAGAAGAAGGGTTTGGGGGAGTTAAAGCATAAGATAATAGAGAGGGCATTTGTTGTTTTGCCTGTCAAAGAACCACCCGTCCATTCCCAAAGACATATAGAGCTTTTGCAGAAGACATCCCAGGCTTTGGGTAATTTCTTGGAGGGTTTGAAGGAGGGTGTCCTTGAAGATTTACTTATGGGTAGATTAAAAGAGGCCCAGGAATATCTTGATAGAATTTTAGGCAAAATATATTCTCAGGATATGTTAGAGAGTATATTTTCTCAATTCTGCATAGGGAAATAAAGGAGGGCGATATGGATAAGAAAAAAATAGAGAAGGCAGTCCGTCTTCTTTTAGAAGGTTTAGGGGCAGATTTGAAAAGAAAGGATATTTACTCTACGCCTAAGAGGGTGGCCCAGATGTATGAGGAGGTACTCTGGGGAGGAGAGAGGGACCCTGAGCAAGAGTTAGAGGTAATTCTAGAACAGGAGCATGATGAGATAATACTATTGAAAGATATCCCTTTATATTCGATGTGTGAACATCATCTTCTCCCTTTTATAGGCAAAGCCCACATTGCTTATATTCCCGATAAAAGAATTACTGGCCTGAGTAAAATAGTCAGGGTAGTTGAGGTTCTTTCTAAGAGACTTCAAGTTCAGGAACGCCTCACTACCCAAATCGCAGATATCATTATGAAGAAACTTAAGCCCAAAGGAGTAATGGTAGTAGTTGAAGCAGAGCATCTATGTATGTCTATGCGCGGAGTTAAAAAACCAGGAGTTTTAACGACCACGAGTTGTGTGAGAGGAATATTTCGCAAAAATCAGAAGACTCGCCAAGAGGCACTTTCTCTTATAAAGAAGTAATACGTTCATTCTTTGCCATCCATAAAATTATTACTTGACATAACTTACTATAAGTGCTACATTCTGAAGTATGTGGGTAGATTCTAAAGCAGGGCTCTTCATATAAAGGAGGAGAGAATGCCGGCAGAAATTTCTGCAGTAGAAATTGTCAAGAAGTATAACATCTCCTATCAGACTTTAAACCATTATACTAACCTTGGATTGTTAAGCATCTCTGGAAGAAAGGGATTCAGGCGCTTTTATCTTGATTCTCACATAAGAAAGCGCCTGAAAAAGATTAAGGAGTTAAAGGATAAGGGTTATACTTTAAGAGCCATAGCCGACTTATTGAATTCCCGCAGGTCTAAATAGTCGAGATAATAAAACGGCTGGGCTCAGGGAGAAGAAATATGGCTTACTATAAAATATTAGGTTTCAGAAAAGAGCCTTTTTCTACGAGTCCTGACCCGGATTTCTTCTATCTTTCTAAGGATCACGAGACAGCACTTACCAATACCCTCATAGAGTTGAGGCTGCGTAGAGGTTTGAGTGTAATTTTAGGAGATGTAGGCACAGGAAAAACTACCCTTTCCCGGAAACTTGTTCAGGAGCTAAAAGGCAGAGGGGATTTTATTTTCCATATAGTTTTAGATCCTTCTTTTGAGGATGAACGCACATTTATGAGTTATCTGGTAAGAAATTTTGAGATTTCCTTAGATTATAATAATGTAGGTTTGCAGGATTTGAAGGAGGCATTAGAAAAATTTCTTTTCCAAAGGGGAGTGACTGAAGATAAAACAGTAGTTTTGATTATTGATGAAGCCCAGAAGTTAGACGATAAATCCTTAGAGATTCTTAGGGTTCTTTTGAATTATGAGACCAATGAGTTTAAACTCCTGCAATTGGTGTTGTTAGGGCAGATGGAATTGCATTCCAAGATTATGAATATTCCCAATTTTTTTGACAGGATAAGTTTTAAATATACACTAAACCCTTTAAATCTTCAGGAGACTAAAGAGATGATAAATTTCCGCATTCATCAAGCAGGATATAATTCCAAAATAAAGATATTTACTGAGGACGCTATTAGGGAGGTTTATCAGTATACACGGGGTTATCCCCGCCAGATTACTATGCTTTGCCACCGCGCCATAAAGAGTTTGGTATTGAAAAATCAATTCGTAGTAGAGGCCCGACTAATAGAGGAGCTAATCCAGCATGATTTGCGTTTAGGTTGGCACAGGAAAGATTCTCTTTTGCACAGGAATGTTTTTTGAAAGGAGAATTTATGGACGATAGGCCTTCTCCAGAGAAAGACCTTCTTAAACTTATAGAGGAGACTAAAGAGGGAAAGGAAGATATTATTTCCCAGGCCAGGACTAAGCGCGAAGTGCGAAGTTTATTTTCCTGGTCTGCTTTGAAAGGCAGATGGTCGTTTTTTAAGGAGGGTTTCTCGGGCAGAAGAAGGACAAAGGAGCCAGGCGAGGATTTAAAGAGCTTTAACAACCTTTTAGGTGCAGGGGTATTGTTTATCCTTATTCTTTCAGGGGCAAGGTATTATTTCTCTACAAAGGGTTTGAATATGCATTTCATAGAGAAGCCTATTTCCCCTCTTAAGGTGGGAAAAATTGATATAACATCTGCCAAACCTCTTGATTTTTACCTGGAGGAAATCAGAAAAAGAGATATCTTTTCTATGGGAGAAGCACCAAAGATTGTCTCTCTTTCTAAGAAAAAGGAAATTTTACCTCCTTCGGAGGCAGAAAAAATCTATAAACGTTATAAACTAGTAGGAGTATCTTGGTCAGATGATCCTGATGTTATGATTGAGGATACCAAGGCCAATAAAACCTATTTTCTTAAGAGGGGCGGGAGAATGGGTGAGGTTGAAGTAAAGGATATTTTTGAGGACAAAGTAATTTTAGAATATAAAGGGCAAGAGATTGAGTTGAAATGAAGTATATTCTTACAGGGTTATTGTATATACTCGTATCCAGCACGTCCTGGGCAGGAGAGATCCCCAGTTCTATTAAGGATATGAGTTCTCAAGAGGTTGTTTCTGTTCCTGGAGGCATGGAGGGTAAAGTTTCTCTTAATTTTAAGAATATTGATGTGGTAGATGCCTTAAATTACCTGGCTATGAAGGCAGGAATAAATATCGTAGTTACTAAAATGGTTGCCGGAAGAATTTCTCTCTCGGTTAAAGATGTACCTATAAAGGATGTTTTTGATGTAATCTTGCGGTCCAATGGACTGGCATACGACAAGAGGGGCGATATATATAATGTAATGACAGAGAAAGAATACAAGGCTCTCTATGGCAAGGACTTTAGTGATGTGCGCCAGGTTAAGGTTTTCAGAATAAAGTATGCCATTCCTGAACAGATATTTTCTCTTCTCGATGCTATGAAGACAGAGATAGGAAAGGTTATTGTTGATCCTGAATCTGGAAGTGTTTTGGTTATGGATGTCCCTCTCCGGTTAAAAGAGATGGAGGAGGCTATAAATACTTTTGACAAGAGGACAATGGTTAAAGTTTTTGATTTAAGTTATTCCCAGGCTAAAGATGTAGAAAAACAACTTAAGAATTTTATAGATGCCAAGAAGGTAGGTTATATTCGGGCCAATGAGAGTACAAACCAAGTGGTAGTTCTTACCTTGCCAGAGAGGATGAGACAGGTTGAGGAGCTAATTAAGAGATTGGATAAAAAAACAAAAGAGGTTTTTATAGATGCCAAAATAGTAAAAGTTAGGTTCGTAAAGGAGCTTGACGAGAGGTTAGAATGGGAAGGATTGTTTGATATAGCCAGAAGTCATGGCCTCACCTATCTTGGCTCTTACCCCTTTAGCGCTGTCCAGACTTCGGACGCTCCCTGGCGCTCAAGAAAAACGGTATGGCAAGGAGGCACCGCTCCCGATGGTACGAGCATAACAGGCACAGGTTATGTTGGCTCTTACCCCTTTAGCGGAACTACATCCAATTATTCTGCCAGCAAACCAGGTATTTTTAGCCAGGCTCTGCATTTAGGCGTAGTAGGCAAGCATGATTTTGATATATTTTACAGGTTCTTAGAGGATATAGGCGAAACCCAAGTAATTACTACTCCCAAGATAGTCATTGCCAACAACAAAAAAGCAAAAATCCATGTAGGCGAGAAGCAGGCCTACGTTACTACTACGACTACCACCGGCCAAACCACAGCCACAGTGGCAGAAGAGGTTACCTTTATAGATGTGGGTACAATATTAAATATTACCCCTACTATAAATGATGAAGGTTTTATTACTTTGGATCTGGATATGGAGATAAGTTCCGTGGTCTCCGAACTCGTAACTCCCACAGGTAATAAAATTCCCATCATCGGAACTTCTAAAGCGGATACCAAGGTGATGGTTAAAGACGGGACGACGGTAGTCATTGGGGGGTTGCGCACAGAGAGAAAGAGCAATACCATTACTAAGACACCAGTTTTAGGAGATATTCCTATTATAGGCAGACTATTTAAGAGCAGAAATCCCTCCAAGGAACGCTCGGAGATGCTTATTATGCTTACTCCGCATATTATCAGCGGAGAAGTTTTGATAGGAGAAGGGGGCCGTCCAGTGGGGCAAGAAGGATTGAAATCAACGCAGCTCCCTCCTGCTAAATCTCCTGAGGCAGAGGTGGCTGGGGGAAAATTAGGCTTAAAGGGGCTTAAATAAGAATGATAAAAAGAATTTTCTTTGTAGGGATTCTGGTGGTGGCAGGAATATATGTTCGTAGTTATTTTATAAAGATGAGAGAATTAGAAGAAAAGGTCTCTTACCTTACGCAGAGCGAATCAAGAATTTCCTCTAAAATGGAAGAGGACAATTCTGCAGGAGGGGAGGAGAGAAAACTATTAGAAGAAAAATACAGAGAACTTCAATCTCTTCTCAAAAATAAGTCCGGAGAACTAAAGGCTTTTAAAGAAGAGAATACAAATCTTAGAACTAAATTGGAGGATTTAGAGTCAAGATTTAGCGATTTACAAGAGAAACTTCAGGATGCTCAAAAAGATATTTTTTCTCTTAGAGAGGAAAAGAAGAAATTTGAGGATGAGAATGAAGCCCTTAAGGAAAGACTTAAAAAAATTCCTGACCAGGATATTTTGAACAAAAGGATTCTAGAACTAAAGGATAGGTTAAAGGATATCTCTGACGAGAATGAGCGCATTAAAGAAGCAAATAAGACTTTAGCCCAAAAGGTAGATTCTCTGCAGAAAGAAAAAGGAGAGCTTCTTTCATCCTTGAGTGAGTTGCAGAAGAAAATAAATAGTTTTCCGTCCCTGCAGGATGAGTTGAGCAAGGCCAAAGATAAGTTGTCAATGGCTCAAAAGAAAATAGAAGATTTGAGTAAAAAGTTAGAAGAGATAAAGAAAGAAAAAGAAAGAGCAGTTGAGGACCAGCATAATTTTAAAAAGGCTCTTGAGGAGATGCGGCGAGAAATAATTCTTAAGGATAAATATATTGAAGATTTGCAGGAAGAGAAGGAGAAGCTTAAGGTGGAGAATGAGGAATTGTTAAAAGATAAGCAGGTGGTCAAAGATGAATTGGAATCTACAAAAAAAGAGCTGGATCTGAAGGATGACAAGATCAAGGGATTGAAAAAGGACTTAGAGCAGTTGCAGAGCCAAAATGCCGACCTCCTAAAAGAGAAAAAGATATTCAAAGAGGCTTATGAGAAAATAAGGAAAAAACTCGTTCTTTATGAGAGGCAAATCGAAGATTACAGCCGAAAGATTGACCAGAAGACTAAAGAGATAAAAACCTTGCAGGCACAGAATAAAGAATTGATGCGGCAGAAGGACATTTTAAAAGAAGCCTTTCGCAAATTTAGTGAGGAGTCTAAGAAGATGGCTTCTAAGAAAGAAGAAACTAAGAAACTTCAAGATAAAATAAAGGTTCTCCTTGAGGAGAACGAGAGCCTAAAAAATAAGATTTCCTCTTTAGAATCGCAGGTTAAAGATTACGCTAGTTTGAGCAATGACTACAGGCAGGAGAGAGCAAAATTGCATTATAATCTGGGAGTATTATTAACACAGAATGGAGATTACAAAAGAGCCATAGAGGAATTTGAACGGGTATTGGAGCTAAATCCCGATGACCCTAACGCCCATTACAATTTAGGGGTAATATATGCAGAATATGCACCTGATCCTCAGAAGGCTAGTTTACATTTTAAAAATTATCTTAGGCTTGCTCCCCACGATAAGGATGCGGATACAGCCAGAAGATACCTTCTTTACCAGGAGACTCTGGGGAAGAAAGAATGAAGAGATTATTTATTTTATTGTTGATATTCTGGGTTTTGGGTAGGTTGGGATGGGCGCAGAATCAACTCTCAAAGAAGGAGTATGCTTTGGGGTTTAAGGGGATGGATATGGGGATTCAGACCCCACTGTCTTCGCCTACCATATCTTTAGATTTCCGCAATATAGACATAATCGATGCCCTTAAATTCTTGGCTATGAAATCAGGGATGAATATTATTCCCACAAGTAAAGTTAAAGGAAGAGTGAGTTTATCTGTCAAAAATGCCTCTGTAAAAGATGTTTTTGATATAATGTTGCGGTCCAATGGCCTGGCATACGATAAGAGGGGCAATATCTATAATGTGATGACAGAGGAAGAATATAAGGCCCTATACGGAGAGGATTTTTATGATAACCGCCAGGTAAAGGCCTTTCGTCTTAAATACGCTGTGCCCAACCAGGCTTTTAAGATGTGCGACAATATAAAGAGCGAAATAGGCAAAGTTTTTCTTGAGGAGGATTCAGGCACAATTCTTGTTATGGATACTCCCCAGAAGATTAAAGAGATTGCAGATGTTTTAAAGACCTTAGAGGAGAAGAGTACTGTGATTGAAGTTTTTGACCTTAAATATGCTAAGGCTGAAGATATAGTGGAGCAACTTAAGGCCCATCTTGATGCTAAAAACGTGGGTTCAGTAAGGATAGATACCCGCAATAATCAATTGATAGTCCAGACCCTTCCTGAAAGGATGAAAGAGATAGGAAGACTCATTAAGGAACTAGATAAGAAAACCAAAGAAGTTCTCATCGATGTAAAGATTGTGCGGGTTAAACTAAAAGATGAATTTGGCCGAGGGGTGGAATGGGAGGGAATTTTTCAGTTGGCAAAAAAATATGGTTTAACATATCTTGGTTCTTACCCTTTCAGTTTGGTGTCGAAACTCGATGAATGGAAATCTCGCCAAGAGGTTCTCAGGGATGTAGGTTATGCGGGTTCTTATCCATTCAGTGGGACGACTTCTGATTTTAGAGGAGGAAGTAAGATTGTAGGCGCGGAGAGGATGCATATAGGGATAGTAGGCAAGCATGATTTCGACGTTGTTTTTAGATATCTAAGGACATTAGGAAGTACCAGGGTGATCGCTAATCCGAAATTGGCAGTGATAAATAACCATGAGGCAAAAATCCATGTAGGGGAAAGGCAGGCTTATGTTACTCAATCTACAACCACTACCCAGTCTACCACTACTACTTCTGAAGAGGTGACTTTTATAGACGTGGGAATACAACTTTTTGTTACGCCTACTATAAATGATGAAGGTTTTGTCACTCTCAAAATTAAACCTGAAATAAATAATGTCATAAGTTATTTAGAGACTTCTCAAGGCAATAGAATTCCAATCTTAAGCACCTCAACTACTGAGACTACGGTGATGGTTAAGGATGGGTTTACAATCCTTATCGGAGGCCTGCATGAAACTCAGGACGTAGAGCAAACTAAAGAGGTTCCTTTCTTCAGCAGGATACCTATCTTAGGGTGGTTTATGGGTTCTAAGGAGAGGTCAAACCAACGCACTGAGATTCTGGTCCTGCTTACCCCCCATATTATAAGCGGAGAAAAACTTACCACAGGTTACGAGCCTTCTTTTGTTAAGAGGCCCAGCGATAAATATCGCAGATATACCCCTCTGGCGGAAGAAAAAGCCACTTCAGAGATAGGGCTTAAATCATACCGAAGATATGATAATCTGGAGAATAAAGAAAAGGAAGAAAAACCAGGTTTAAAACCAGTTAAAGAGGTAGAATGAGACATTTAATAACTGTAGTTTTCCTTCTGTGTATTTTTGGGGGGAAGGGATTTTCTCAAGAAGCAGAACAGCCTCCCCAGACTTCTAAAGAGAGTCCTTCTCAAGGCCAGTCTCTTAAGGATGAATACGATAAACTGAAAAAAGAATACGAGGCTGTTTTAAGAGACAGAGATAATATCTTGGCTCAGACCAAGAATCTCCTGAAATACAAAAGACAGGTTTTGGAGAAAGAAAGTCAAATCGAGATGCTTAAAGATAAGGTTAAATCTTTAGAGGAGGAAAAACAGAGAATTATAAAGGAAGAAAAGTCCTTGCGGGAAGAGTTTGCTAAAGAAAAGCAAACCCTTGTCAATAAATTTGCTCAGGAGAAGAAGGAACTCCAAGACAAGATTAATAAACTTCAAGATACCATTGTTTCTCTGAAGCAGGACATTTCTAAACTTTCCCAGGAAAAGGAGGACGTCCTCAACAGGATAGAACGACTTAAGATTGAATACCGCGCTTTAGATATTATTAAGGGCAGGATAAAAGATTTAGAGTCAGAGAACGAACTCCTGAATAAGCGTATCCAAACCTTGCAGGAGAAGATTAAGAATCTCGATGAGGAAAGGCTCGATGCCCAAGCAGAGGCAGAGGCTTACCGCAGGCAACTTTATGCCTTGAGGAAAAAATACAACGATTCTTTGAAGGATATAGAAAGATTAGAAAAGGAATTGAGTTCTCAGCCTAAAAAGATGGCTGAACTTGTGCGGCAGAACAAGATTTTGATTAAACAGACTGCCCTTATGCATTATAATCTGGGGGTATTTTATTCCCAGCACCAGGATTATAAACGGGCTATCGAGGAATTCAAAAAATCTTTAGAATTAAATCCTGAGGACCCTGATGCACAGTTTAATTTAGGCTACATATACGCAGAGTATCTTCAGGACAGAAAAGAAGCCATAAAACATTTCAAAGAATACTTGAGGTTAGTAAAGGAATCAGGCAGAAGGGATGAGAAAGAGGTGGATTGGGTAAAGAAATACATACTTATCTGGCAGGCTTATGGGGGTAAGAAATTTCCAGAATAAATTAAATAGTAATTTGTATTTTTGGATAAAAAGGATATAATTTTATAAAGAAGAATGGGGAAGAAATCCATTTTTATAGCAGGTGTGATATTTCTATTTGCCTTTTCTAACCCGGGAAAGGCAGATGCTTTGAGTAAACAGGAGTTGAGGAGGCGTCTAAGCCAGGTTAAAGCCAGACTTAATAACCATCAGTGGACGATTGAAGTAATTTCTTCTTCGGGTCAAGGCAGACCTTATCAGGATACTATCGTGTTTTCTCAGAATAGGTTTTTTTCCAAAAGATACTCTTATTGGGGATTTAATCCTGTAAATTACACAGTAAATCTCAAAGACGACGGCACCATTGTTTGGGAGACTATGCAGAGCAAGAGTAATGGAGAAACTCTTTCCTGGAGAGGGGAAGTATCCCCTGATTTCCAAAGTATGAAAGGGATACTTATTTATCAGATAGGCGGGAAAAGCCAAGCCTATTCCTTTAAGAGCACTAGACAGGAAGTTTTTAAAGGTAAAGTAGAAGAGAAGAAAGTAATTAAGAAGATATCTAAACCTCCCGCCAAAAAAGTTTCCTCAAAAGTCTCAGCAAAGAAAACATCACGCAGAGGCA
>CAYNIO010000019.1:0-14461 GCA_964397495.1 uncultured Planctomycetia bacterium | reverse complement strand
ATAACAAAAAACGCAGTAGCAAGAGCATCGGCAGTAGTGAGATTTTTAGCCTTGCCGCTTACACTCACTATACTATTGCCTACAGGAAACCCAGTAAAGGGATTTATAATGTGAGAATATCTCTTGGTCTTATAAATAAAAAATTGTTCATAATCTCCTGAGGTAGCTAAAGCCTCATCGTAAAGATCCATAACCTCTATAAATTGTCGAGGGTCTCGGGGATGCTTTATAGCCGCTCTCCAAAAACCCCCAGGTTTCCTACCCCAAGCATAAATATCTCCTCCAGCATCTATAAGAAAGTTGTCAACGCCCTTCTCTTTAAGAAAATTTGCTGCTTTGTCTACCAGAAATCCCTTGGCTATCCCCCCTAAGTCTATTTTCTGATGCTCTCTTTTCAAAAAAACTGTATGGCGTTCTTTATCTAGAACCAAATCTCTGTAATCCACAAGTTTCTTTAATTTTTCTGCCTTTAAAAAATCCTCATCGCTTGCCTTTACCTCTCTTCTTATCACCCGTTTCCAGAACTCAGTAAGGGGCCCAATTGTTGGGTCAAAATATCCTTCTGTTAACTGCGCTACATCTCTAGAAAGAGATATGCACTCAAAAAGAGCATCGCTTACCTTAACAGGCTTCAAGCCTGCATTTTTATTTATCAAAGACAACTGGCTGCGGGGGTTAAAGCAATTAAAATTTCCTTCTAAAGATTTGAGATATCTGTAAAAAATCTGAGGGGCATCTTTATCGTAGGAAGATATTCTAACTACCGTCCCTAAGGCTAAGAAAGTCTTGGTGTAAAGCCTTGGTCCTTGAGGGCTGCAGCTTTCAAGGAAGAATAAAACCCCAAAAAACCAATAGATAATCTTCATATATTATTTTTTGGAGTTTTTATTTATCCTTTTGCTTTTTAAAGCAAAAATCTGTTCGACCCTAAAGCAATTTACTAAATCTTTGGGTGTGCACCAAGCCCTACAGGCCACATCTAAACCGAGATTCATATAACGCAATTGATCCAAAATATGGGCATCGGTGCCTAAAGACAACAAAACTCCCTTTCCCCTCGCAAGCCTGGCATTTGCATCATTAAGGTCTAACCTCTGAGGAAAACAATTTATCTCTAAGGCTTTATTGTATTTTAAACATTCATCTATAATCCGGTCTAAATCAATATCGTAAGAATCTCTAACCCCCCACAACCTTCCTGTAGGATGGGCAATGATATCTACATAGGGATTCCTCAAGGCTTTGATGATGCGTAAGGTGAGTTTATCCTTAGACTGTTTAAAACCACTATGAATTGCTGCTATAACTATATCTAACTTTTTAAGAATATTGTCAGGATAATCCAGGGAACCGTCGTTAAGAATATCTACTTCTGCTCCACAGAGAACCCTGAAGTTCTTAAATTTCTTATTGAGTTCCTTTATGTGTCTAATTTTTTTCTTCAAGGTATCTATACTTAACCCCCTGGCTACTTTGAGAGAGCGGGAATGGTCAGTAATGCCTATGAATTTATACCCCAGAGACTTAGCAAACTCGCATATCTCCTCCACACTATGCCCACCGTCAGAATATTTAGAATGCACATGCAGATCTCCTAAAATATCCTTGGAAGATACAAGCCTAGGCAATCTCCTCTTTAAGGCAAGCTCTATCTCTCCATTGTCTTCTCTCATGCATGCGGGTATATATTGCATACCCAAGAAATCAAATATTTCCTTTTCATTTTTCCCGCAGACGTATTTTGAACCTTTAAAAACGCCGTATTCATTTATCTTACATCCCTTTTTAAGGGCTATCTGCCTAACCTTGATATTAAAAGCTTTGGAGCCTGTAAAATACATAAGGGCTGCGCCAAAACTCTTCTCTTCCACCACTCTCAAATCTACCTGAATATCGTCTTTGGTAAGGACGCTAGACTTAGTATGGCCCTTGGCCAGAACCTGCTTTACTGTACTTATCTTCACAAAGGCCTCCATAATCTTCTGGGGCGAAGATGAAACTACTAAAATATCAATATCTCCTATGGTATCCTTTCTTCTACGCAGAGAGCCAGCAGGCTCGATGTATTTCACGCCTTTGGTTCTCTTAAGAGGTTCGAGAAACCTCGAGGCTACTTCCAAAGCTTTATAGAGAGGAAGGCGCTCTTTCCCTTTTCTCACTAATTCAATACCTTTAAGGATATTTTCAATCGTCTTACTCTTTATCCCCGGTAAACCAACCAATCTGCCTTTGTAAATATTTTCCTCCAGAGCCTGAATGCTATCTATACCCAATCTCTGGTAAAGAAGTTTTGCCGTCTTAGGGCCAACTGAGGGAATTTCCAATATCTTTAAGACGCCTTCGGGAACTTTTAACTTCAATTCTTCATATTCAGGAAAGGTGCCTGTCTCAAGAATAAGAGAAATCTTGCCTGCCAAATCCTTGCCTATACCTGGAATAGAAGTTAGTTTATCCTGTTCTATGAGAATCTTTATGTCCTCAGATAACCCCTCTATATTCTGGGCTGCCCTTTCGTAAGCTCTAATTCTAAAGGGATTATCATCCAAAAGAGAAAGAATGTTGGCTACATTCCTTAAAACTTCAGCAACCCGCTGGTTATTTTCTACCATATATTGTTTTAGGATGGCCAGGAGGCTTTAACTTTGGTCTTTATCCCGCCTCTTATATTAAATTCCGCCTCCACCTCCATTTTGAGGGGTTTAAGAAGTTGAACTAAATCCTGCAAGATTTTATTCACTACATGCTCATGAAAAATCTTAACCTGCCTGAAAGAAAAGAGATAATATTTTAGAGAACGCAATTCTACACAATATTTATTAGGGATGTACCTTATGGTAAGGTGGGCATAGTCCGGCAATTCCGAAAATGGGCAAAGACATGTAAACTCCTGGGTGGAGTGTTCCACCCATATGGGATTGTTGGGATAGGCATATTTTATTTTCAAAAGGATGGTTCTGTCTATATCCTCTGGCAAAAATGTTCTGCCCAGAGTTTTCTTAGCCTTTCTCTCTTCGGGATTTATATGCCGCTTAACCTTCATCTACCTTGACCAGAAGAACCTCGGCCTGAGCCTTAAGAGAACCTTCTTGAAGCAAGTTGGCCCTGCATAAAACATATCCTGAAGAACCCTTCTCCTTCCAAGCTTCCAACTTGATGGGCACTCCTGTAAAAACAGGCTTTCTTAACCTCACCTCTATCTTAGCCGTAGCATAATAACCCTTACCCCTCATCACCCACGCAGAGGCCTCATCTAAAAGCAGACACACCATGCCCCCGTGAAGAATATTCTTGTATCCTTGATACTCTTTGCCCAGAACACACTCTGCCTGAATGAGGCCATCTCTTTCAAAGAATTTTAGTCTTAGGCCCTGCGGATTATTCTCACCGCAAGCAAAACAAAAATTATCGTCTATAAATATCTTATCTTTCATAGCCCTTCAAAAAACGTATAATTATCTTACCAAAGCCTTCATCCTTGTAAAGTCTATATCTTAATGCAGAAATCTCCCCAGAGACTTCAGAAACAACCTTCGTGAAAAAACAACCAATAACAATATCAATAAAAATGAATGCATAAATACAAAATTTCTTAGGACCACATTCTCTGCAGGATAGATGCTTGTCCATATCAAAGAATGAAACCGAGGAAGAAATACAAACGAGAAACCTGACAAAAACTTAAGCAGCGAAGGAGAGTGTATAAAAACGGCTTTTATATCCTCTATGAAGAAACTTGAACCCAGAATGAATATGAACAAAATTGAACCCAATACATTCTTATAAAATAACCCCAAACACATATAAAGCCCGTTTAATAACACCACAAAAATTGTGCCTGATAAAATCCTTTCAAAAAAATGGGAAATATTATACCCTTTGATAAAAATAACGGAACTCCCCAGAAGGTAAAATCCCAAGAAAACTGCAAAAAGAAAAATACTTGAAAAGGAAAATAAAGCCCAGAAATACTCCTGTTTCTTGAGGGGCAGGGAGAAGAAAAACAAAATCCTTTTTATGGAAAAACACTCTCTTAACAATAACTGCACTAATCCCATCCCCAGGAAAATAATAACAAAATAGGATAACATAAGGCATGTACCCACGGCTAAATCACCTATCCCCATAGAAGACGGCAAGCCCTTAAGAAATTCTTGGCGATAAAAAGGGGTAAAATATAGCCATACTGACTGAATAAGGATTACTCCCAGAAATACTAGTGCCCAAACTATCCTTTCGCTCTTGACTTTCTTAAGAAGAAAAAAAATAAGAATTTTTATTCTAATTAAGCTCATAGAACCTGATGAATGCCTCCTCAAGGCTGGGAAACTCTTCAATCTCTTGGGATTCTAAAATCTTCAAAATCTTACCCTCATTAAGAAATATGGCCCGATGACAAAGTTTCTCAATCTCTGAAAGAATGTGCGAAGAAATAATCAACGTCCTGCCTTGGTCTTTCAAAATCTTAAGCAAATTAGCAAATTTAAGTTTGGTAGGAATGTCTAAAAATACAGTGGGTTCATCCCAAACAAGTATTTCGGGCCCGCCCCAGAGAGAAATTGCTATCTGCAACATCCTCTTGGTACCCGCAGAGAGTTCCCCTATGCTCTTATTTTCAATCCCCTGCCAATCTTCAAAGAGATAAAAACCCTTATCCAATCCCCCCGTACCCTTAAGGCCAGAAACTATCTTGAAAACTTCCTTTACCTTAAGAAACTCGGGGATCACAAAATCCTCGCAAAGGAAAGAAACTCTTCTTCTTAGAGAAAAATCGTGGGGAGATTTGCCAAACAAAAATACCTTTCCCTCGCTGCAATCTAAGAGTGCGGAGATTATCCTAAGAAGAGTGGTTTTACCTGCGCCATTGGGACCAAGGACTGCCAATACCTGAGGTTCATCTATGGAAAAACTTATATTATCCAACGCCTTTATCTTCCTCCTACCATCGCTGTAATATTTACTCACTCCCTTTACTTCCAAGATTTTCATGATTCTAGAAGGACTGGATCGAGTTCTAAGTGGTAAACTAGAAATGTGCGCAGTATTAAATGTATTTGCTCTGTGGTAGCAGAATTGAGACGCAGACTCAAAACTTTATTCAGATTCTGTGTCTGAAAAAACAATAAACTATGCAGGGCTCCGGGGAATATCTTGAAGGCAGAAGAATCTCTGCAAGCCGAACATACCAAGCCTCCTCCTTTAACATCAAAAAATACTTCTTTAAGCGAAGAGATGCCTTGAGAACATTTAAGACATTCGAAGAGGCGGGGTTTAAAACCTGAGTATTCAAGAATCCTTACCAAGAAGGCGAACTCTAACTCCTTTCCTGAAAAACTCTCCAGAGAAGACAATGCCCACAGGAGAAGTTCAAATATCTGAGGGTTAGGCTGGTTCAAAGGCGTAATCTTGTCGGTAATATAAGAGAAAAAACAAGCCTGCCAGAACTTGTCCAAATTAGAAAAAAAATCAAAAAACCTCAAGCAATCTATAAAAGAAATAAGGTTTAAATCTGAATTTCTGGAAGGATAAAAAAGGATCTCATTCAGTGAAAATAACATTTGGCTTGAAGGGTACTTCAAATTCTCCTTTCTTACCCCCTTAAGCACCCCTTTAATCTTGCCGTAGTCCTGGGTAAAGAGAACCAAAATCTTAGAGGTTTGCCTCCAATCCCCACATTTTAGAATTAAAGATTTACTCTTCAAGATAGGCATTTCTTAATAAGTCTCCTTTGGGTTCTCTGCATCTTCCTGCGCTTGGAAGGTGTGCTATCGTCATAGCCGCAAAGATGCAAAACTCCATGCACGGCATATAAAATAAGCTCCTCAAAGAAACTTGTTTTGTATCTGCGAAAATTATCTTTTGCCATATCTACAGAGATCATCACATCCCCAAGATAATAGGGGTCCTGGTATTCAAATGACAAAACATCTGTGGGTAAATCCTTCTTGCAAAATCTTTTATTGAATTCCCGCATAGTGGGGTTATCTACGAAACAAAAACTTACTTCTTTTTCTATATCTAATTCTCGCAAGACCTTCTCTAATATGTTTTTTATTCTAGTCCGCGGCAGACGGTATTTATCCTGGGAATTTATAAGGTTTACCTTAAAAGAGGACTTTTTTTCCAACTGAGAGGGGTCTTTATCAAGAGGACCTGTTACCATTATGGGTATCCTGAGGATATTCTATGCGAGCATGGTATATAGCAGTTATGATGCGGGTAAATACCTCCTTTACTGTTTTTAGGTCTCTGAGGGTTAGGTCTGTCTCGTCCAGTTGCCCGTCATCAATTTTCTCGCTAACTATCTGGTCTACTAACTCCTTAATTCTTGAAGGAGAGGGTTCCTCCAAAACCCTAGAGGCTGCCTCTACAGAATCTGCCAGAAGAACAATACCAGCCTCCTTGGTTTGAGGTTTGGGACCAGGGTAGCGAAATTCATCTTTTAGTTTTTCCTTCTCTTCCTGAGACAGGTCTTTTGTAGCCTGGTGGTAAAAATAACTTATGAGGCCTGTGCCGTGATGCTGGGGTATGAAATCTATAATTGGAGGGGGCAATCTATATCTAGTAGCCAATTCTACTCCTTCCTTCACATGGTTTATTATCACCAGTCGGCTCATGGTTGGGTTAATAATACGGTGCTTGTCTGCGGTATGGAGTCTATTTTCCACAAAATATTCGGCGCGGTTTATCTTGCCAATATCGTGGAAATAAGCGCCCACCCTGCAGAGAAGAGAATTGGCTCCTATGGACTCAGCAGCCACCTCTGCCAGATTAGCCACCAGAATACTATGCTGGTAAGTGCCCGGAGCCTCAAGAATCATCCTCCTTAAAAGTGGGTGGTTAAAATCTGACAGTTCCAGAAGTCTTATATTTGTTACTACCCCAAAGATGTGTTCAAGCACAGGGAGAAACCCTGAAACCAAAATAAAAGAAAAAATGCCATTACCTATATCCGAATAGAAAAAGGTACGCAGTTCCTCCAGAGTAAAATCTACAGGCAGGTTAATAAATACGTCTAGAAGCAGTTGTAATACGCTGGCAAAAATAGCTGCCCTTACAATCTGAGTCCTGCGTCTGGCTTTATAGACACACAGCACACTTGCCAAGGCAGGAACAAAGAGCACCAAGAAGAGTTCAAAATAATGGGTAAGGAACGCACAGAATAAACTCAGAAGGAACACAAGTATCCCTGCAAGCAGAATGTTGTCAAAAAGAAGACAAGAAAGCATCCCTATTGCCATTACAGGCAAGAAAGACACGCTTATATTGAAACGCGGTATGAGAAATTTATACCCTAAATAAAAGAAAACAAACCCTGCGCAGAGGAGGAATAATTGGAAGAGAATCTCCCTAAATGAAAGAGTCTGAGGAGTATAATAAAGAAAATATATGCCCACGAATACTAAAGGCAGAACAAAGAAAGGATTGATACCTACAATCTGGAAAAAAATAGCCAGAAATACTACTATTGCCCCTAAAACCAAATTCTCCTTAAACCCTATTCCTTTTTCCATAAGCTTCTATTATCTGTTGAACTAGAGGGTGGCGTACCACATCCTGCCGTGTAAGGTTAACAAATTTAATAGACTCCACCTGTCTTAGAACCTCTATAGCCTCAGACAATCCCGACGGTTTATTTGTGGGCAAATCTGACTGAGTGGGGTCAGCAGTAATTACTACCTTGGAGTCAAAACCCATACGTGTAAGAAACATCATCATCTGCTCCGAAGTGCAGTTCTGAGCCTCATCCAGAATAATAAAGGCGCTGTTAAGGGTCCTGCCACGCATATAAGCCAGGGGGGCTACCTCAATCACACCGGTTTCAAGATACTCCTCAATCCTTTCAGGCTCCATCATCTCGTACAGCGCATCGTAGAGAGGCCTTAAGTAAGGTCCCAACTTATCCTGCATATCTCCCGGCAAAAACCCTAAAGATTCTCCTGCTTCTTTAGCCGGCCGGGTAAGAATTATACGTGAAACATTACCCTTCAAAAGATAAGAAACCGCCATAGCCATAGCCAGATAAGTCTTACCTGTACCTGCTGGACCTAAAGCAAAGACCAAATCGTAATCCCTAATTGCCTCTACATATTCTAACTGCCCTAAAGTTTTGGGGAAAATAAATTTCTTCCGTGAATAAACCTCTATCTTGAATTGGCGCAGTTTTTGGTTAAGGGAATGGTCAGAATAGGTAAACCTCAAAAGTTTCTTTATATCTCCTGCAGAAACTTCTCTGTTTTTTGAAGACTCCTCAACTATAACATTGAGAACTTCTATGGCTTTGCTCACCGCTGAAGGCTGACCTTCAATTATAAGGTATTCTTTCTTTATATAAATATTTACTCCTAAACTGTCCTCTATAAGCTTTAAGTTCTGGTCGTATACCCCACAGATGCTCCTCAATTTCTTGGGGCTGTCGACTTTGAACCTCTTAGAGGTCTTATCCATCTCAATCAACTAATCCTGGGGAACTTTTATCACCTGGCCCGGAAAAATCTTGTTAGGGTCCTTCAATTTCTCTTTGTTAGCCTCGAAAATCTTCTTCCACTTTTTGTGGGTTCCGTAAAACTTGTAGGAAATAGTCTGCAGAGTATCACCCTTCTTTACCGTATAAAGTTCAAACTTAGGCTTCTCTTCTTTAACGGGGATGAGGGATTCTTCCTGGGGTATCTCTTCTAACACTGCTTCTTCAGGAGAAACTTCCTCTGCGGTAGTTTCTTCCACAGCCTCCTCGGTAGGCTCCTGAGGTTCTTCTTTAGATTCTACTTCAGGAGCTCGAGGTCCCAATTCCATCTCTACAACTATTACCTTGCGCGTCTTCTTCTTAACCTCCTGGGGCGAAGGAGGAGTTCCTGCTAAATATCCTTGGTTGCCCTTGACCTCTAAATCTTTGCGTGGTTGCTCAATAGTATAAACCCTGGTTATACAACCAGAAAAGAAAAGACTCAAAACCAAAAAATACCACACCCTTTTCATATCACGCCTCCTCTCTTTATTCTCTTATCTCTATATTTAGTTCCCTCAGCTGTCTCTCTTCCACGGGTTGGGGCGCTCCTGTGAGGGGACATACACCTCTCTGCGTTTTAGGAAAACCTATTACATCCCTTATGGTGCTCCTTTTTGCTATTATACTACACAGCCTATCCAACCCCAAAGCAAACCCTCCGTGAGGAGGAGCACCATATTTCAAAGCCTCCAAAAAAAAGCCAAATCTTTCTCTGTAAATATCCTCAGGTATATTTATCATCTCGAATATCTTCCTCTGCAGTTCTATATTGTGAATCCTGATAGAACCTGAACCTATTTCTACACCATTGAGTACTAAATCATAGGAACGAGCCCTCACCCTTCCTGGGTCGGTGTCAAGAAATGGAATATCTTCTTCTTTGGGACTAGTAAAAGGGTGATGCTCTGCCTCGTAACGTTTCTCATCTTCATTATAGGAAAAAAGAGGAAAATCTACCACCCAAAGAAAACTATATTTTTGAGAACCTTTGTCTCTTAAATCCGGCTTGTCGCTGCCAAATTGAGATTGGGCTTCCTTCCAAGAAAGGCGTGGGAAAGGGATAATTAAATCTATACCCTCCACCTCCTTAAAAAGAAATCTAAGAAATTCCTCCATTACCCTAAAAATATCCTCTTCCTCTACAAAACTCATCTCTAAATCCAACTGGGTAAACTCTGGCTGACGGTCCTTCCTTAAATCCTCGTCCCGAAAACACCTAACTATCTGATAATAGCGGTCAACCCCTGCAACCATAAGCATCTGTTTGAATAACTGGGGGCTCTGAGGAAGAGCGTAGAACCTGCCGGGATTTAGGCGCGAAGGGACAAGAAAATCCCTAGCACCCTCAGGCGTAGATTTTGTAAGAAAAGGAGTCTCTATCTCCAAAAAGCCTTGAGCATCGAAGAAATTATGAACGAGTTTATTGATTCTGTGGCGCAAAATCAATGGATAAAGACTCTGCGAATCTCTCAAGTCCAAAAATCTGTACTTCAATCTAAATTCCTCAGAGAGTTCAACATTAGAACCTATCTCAAAAGGGAGAGGGCGTGATTTATTGAGAACCTCTACCTCCTTGGCCTCAACCTCTACCATCCCTGTAGGTATCTTGGGGTTTTGTGTACCAGAAGGCCTTTCGTTCACTATGCCCTTTATTCTTAGAACATACTCATTGGAAAGGCCCTGCACCTCCTTATAAGCCTGCTTATTATGAGGTAAGAATACTATTTGAGTAAGACCGTATCTATCCCTAAGGTCTATAAAAACAATTTTTCCGTGATCCCTCCTTCTGTGAACCCAACCGCACAAGATTACCTCTTTTGCTATATCCTCGGTTCTCAACTCTCCGCAATTATGAGTTCTTAACATATAAATTCTCCTTTAAAAAACCTACCAGTTCTTTTCTGTCTAAACTAACCTGCAAATTCTTCCTCATATCTTTAACTGAAACTCTTTTCCTCCTAATCTCTTCCTCCCCCAAAATTATACAAAATCTTGCCCCCTGGAGGTTGGCTCTGCGCATCTGGGACTTAAGAGAAAGTGGGCTGTAATCCATATCGGAACAAATACCCTCTCTTCTCAAAATGGAAAGCAATTCTACAGCTTGTGAAAGAAAATTATTGTTTTGCACCGCTATGAATACCCCTAAATCGCTAAAAGTGGAACTTTTATGCTTCAAAAGAAGAAGCGTGCGCTCTACTCCTAAAGCAAAACCTACACAACCTAAAGGCCTACCGCCTAGTTCCTGGGAAAGATTATTGTATCTTCCTCCTGCAGCAAAAGCATCTTGACTGCCTAAAGAAGAGTGCTTAAATTCAAATACAGTTTGGGTATAGTAATCAAGGCCCCTTACCAAGAAGGGGTCTTCCTTAAAACCCAACTTCCTTTTACGCAATGCCTCCTTAAGAAGCTGGTAGTGATTAAGACAATCCCTGCAAAGATAATCCTGAATCTTGAGGCCTATATTTCCCACTATCCTCCTACAGGAAGGATTTTTACAATCTAACACCCTAAGTACATTTTTAGAAAGCCTCTGTCTGCAGGAGGGACACAACTCTTCCCGGAAAGGAACAAGTTTATCCCTAAGCAAATCCTTTAACCTGCGTTTATCATCCTTGCACCCCAAACTATTAATGACTAGTTTATACCCTTTAATTCCCAAGGAATCTGCTATACGAAAAACAATCTCTATTATCTCTAAATCACAGTAAAAAGAATAAGAATCTACGTATTCAGCCCCTATATGCAAGAACTGGCGCAGTCTCCCCTTCTGAGGCCTCTCACCTCTAAACATAGGACCTATATAAAATAGCTTCTTCTCTTTAAAATTGTGCTCAAGATAAGCACGTATTACAGGGCTTGTGCCTTCGGGCCGAAGGCAGTATCGTACCCCAGGCTCATCCTTCTGCTTAACATAAAGGAGTTGCTTCTCTACAATATCTGTAATCTCGCCTACCCCCCTTATAAATACACCTACATCTTCAAATATCGGTGTAGAAATCTGATGGTAGTTGTAAAGTTTAAAAATCCGTCGTGAGGTTTCCTCTATGTATCTGTAAAGGCCTGCGTCCTGGGGTAGAATATCTACAGTACCTCTGGGAGCCTTAAATCTTGCCATAAATTGGGTTTTCAGAAGGGGGGATTAAGAAACCTTCTTTTTGACCTCTTGGCCGACTTTAAATACTACTACCTTTCTCTCGGGTATAGGAACAGTTTCTCCCGTTTTAGGATTCCTTCCTATGCGAGGTTTGCGGGTCTTGACCTTAAAAACCCCAAAATTGCGCAATTCTACCTTCTCGCCCCTCCAGAAAGCCTCCAATATCGTCTCTAAGGTTTTCTGAATTACTTCTTTCACCACCACCTGCTTTATACCGGTGGTATCTGCTACCTTGAGCACTAAATCCTTCTTAGTCATTTACTTCCACCTCCTTTTGTATTGAGTTTAGCAATCACGAACACTTGCGTCAAGGAAAAAATTATTAGCGATAAAATATCCTCTAAGAAGGGGGCCTCTAAAAATTGCTTAAGTTTTAAGGTTTTTTAATCTCTAAGAATGATTTTTTTCCTGAACGCAAAAGGCCTGATTCTCTTATTAAAAACTTTTCCTCTTTGATCTTCTGGCCAGAAAACTCTACCGCCCCTTGTTTAATAAGGCGCCGGGCCTCATTTTTAGAAATGACCAAACCAGACTCTACAAGGATATCCAAGATGGTCATTCCTTGAGGAGGGATATTAAAGGCAAGTATATCCTGGGGATATTCTCCCTGAGAAAATATCTTTTTAAATCTCTCTCTTTGATAACATGCTTCATCCTGGCCGTAGAACCAACTCACTATTTCCTGGGCTAGATTCTCTTTGGCTTCTTTGGGATGAAGCTTCTTGACCTGGGACATATCAAACTCTGTAAGAATTTCATACCACTGATACATCAAATCATCTGAAATACTCATCACCTTCCCAAAAATCTGTTGGGGAGGTTCATCTATACCAATGTAATTCCCTAAAGATTTAGACATTTTGTCTTTGCCATCCAAACCCAGAAGCAAAGGCAAGGTAATTATTACCTGAGGCTCCTTGCCAAAATATTCCTGAATATCTCTCGCGCACAGAAGATTAAACTTCTGGTCAGTTCCCCCTACCTCTACATCAGCCTCAAGAACTACAGAATCATATCCCTGAAGAAGGGGGTAAATAAATTCCAACATACTTATAGGAAGATTGTTATTAAATCTTCTCTGAAAATCATCCCTCTCCAAAATTCTGGCCACAGTATAAGAGGAAAGGAGCCTGCAGAAAAAATTCAAATCCATCTTGTCAAACCAAGAAGAATTAAATACTATCTCAGTTTTTTCTGGATTGAGAATCTTTAAAGCCTGCTGAGTATAAGTGCGGGCATTATCCAACACCTCTTCCTTGCTTAAGGGAGGGCGGGTTGTATCCCTGCCCGAAGGGTCTCCTATGCGGGCGGTAAAGTCTCCCACCAGAAAATAAACCTGGTGACCTAAATCTTGAAAAGTCCTCAGTTTCTTAAGGAGCACCAGATGCCCTAAGTGTATATCTTTAGTGGTAGGGTCAAAACCTGCCTTTATCTTGAGGGATTTGGCACGTTTTAACTTTTCCTTAAGGGCATGGGGAGTAATTACCTCTACCGTGCCTCTTTTTATCTTCTCTAAGCTCTCCTCTAGAGAGGGTTCAGGCCTCATCTTCTTGGGAAGAGGGTTCCTCTTCCTGGGGAGCAGAGCCTTCTTCCTCAGATGCTGAAACTGAAGGCTCTTCCTCTGTTATCTTTGCTGAAAGGCCAATCTTGGCATTTTCTGCGTCAACCTTAATAATTTTAGCGCGCAGAGGGTCTCCCACCTTTAAAGAACTCATAACTTCAGGGTTTATCTCATCCGCGAAGACCAACCCTTCCAGGTCGTCTTCTATCTTTACGAATACTCCGAAGTTTGTAATCTTAACTACCTGGGTATCTACAATCTTGCCCTTCGGATACTTCTCTATTATTTCTGGCCAAGGGTTAGGCTTAAGTTGCTTTATCCCTAAGGATAATCTTCTATTGTGGGTGTCAACATTCAGTATAAAGAATTCTCTCTCCTGGCCCCTTTTTAGAAATTCCTGGGGATGGTTTATTTTTCTCGTCCAAGACATATCCTTTATATGAACAAACCCTTCTATTCCGGGCTCTAATTCTATAAAGGCCCCAGAATCTGTAAACCCTACCACCTTACCCTTTACCTGAGAACCTGGAGGATACCTCTTTTCGATATTCTCCCAGGGATCAGGTAAAAGCCTTCTTATAGAAAGGGCTATTTTGCGAGAATCCTTATCTACATTTATAACTTTAGCCTCCACTATATCCTGGAGAGAAAACATCTCACCAAGATTAGGGGGCCTCCTAGACCAGGAAATCTCACTTATATGCACAAGCCCCTCCACCCCTTTTTCCAGCTCCACAAATATTCCATAGGGCAGGATATTGGTAATTCTTCCTCTAACCACAGTTCCTATAGGATATTTCTCCCGCACATTCTCCCAAGGGTCGGGGAGAAGTTGTTTAAGGCCCAAGGATATTTTTCCTGTATCCCTGTCAAAGGAAAGAACCTTTACTTCTATCTCTTCGCCAATGCGCAACACCTCTGAAGGATGATTGACTTTTACCCAACTCATATCTGTAATATGCAGAAGTCCGTCCACGCCTCCTAAGTCTATAAAGGCTCCAAAATCTGTAAAACTCTTTACTCTTCCCTTCAGAATCTTCCCTGTCTCTAACTCCTCCCAAAGTTTTTTCCTTCTAAACGCTATAGCGTATGCAGCGGCAAAAAAAAGCGGGAAAAAAAGCAGACGTGAGAATATGCGACGCACCTGCTCGTGAAAATTGACCTTCTCTTCCATAGACGTGTGAGGATTACAAGGTATGCCCTTCTTATTGATGCTGGGTGATAGTTCAAAATTCGCGGGCAA
>CAYNIO010000018.1:0-14804 GCA_964397495.1 uncultured Planctomycetia bacterium | reverse complement strand
CGAATATTTACCCAACATCACGAATTTTGCCACCTCTCCACCTCCTTTTTAAAAATTGCGCCCTTAAACCCAAGAAAAAGTAATAAAACTGGCCCAAAAACTAAACTTTGACAATTATACGCCTAAGAAATAAAGGCCGAAACCTATTATTAAGGCAAACAAAATATTTATAACCTTGCAGATAAATGTATCTCTCAAAGAATAAGAAAGCAAAGGCAAGAGACCGTGGCCATCCTGAACAATGGAATTAACTAAAAGCACACTCAAGGGAATAAGGCCTTTGTAAAACATAACCACAAATAAAAGATGCGGCCCGGATTCAGGAATTATCCCTACCAATGCTGCAACGATAAGAACCAACTCTTTATGCGCGTTTATAAACTCCCCCACATCAAAAAACTTTAATCCCGCATTGACCACAAGAAGTGCTCCCAGAGTCCACAAAAAAATCCTCCAGATATGATGTTTAAATATATGATTCCAGATATGTTCTTCTAAATAGTGCTCGGGCACAGTAGAAACTATAAACAGCCCCAAACCCAAGACAAAAAGCAAAGTAATCTTCTCCCACCCCATCTCCTTAGGGCCTATTATCCCTGTGCCTACTGTAAAGATGAAGAATAAAAGCACACCTATAAGCAAAAATCGTGTAAATGAGAGGTTAAGAAAATTATCCCTCACGGTCCTTGCATCTAAACACCTACAGGCATACTCTTTATGGACCTGGTCTAATTTGCACTCTTGGGGCTGGCTAAATTTAAAAAATCTAGATAACTTATCTACCACATACCCTGCAGGGACAGCGATTACGAAAAGAAATAAAAATATCAACAAAGCCTTGGCAGGAAACAACCCCAACATCACAAAAGCCTCATCTCCCGAGGTAGCAATCATACAGGAAACCAACGCCCCGAAGGAAATCAACCCGTGGACATAAAAGGAAACGGTCATAAACGAACCCAAACATCCAGGTATGGCTCCCAGAAAAGAACTCACCAGATACTGCCTGAACTTAGAACCTCTGATTGCCTTACTCATATTTCCCTGAGTAAGGACATTAAGATAGTCCACCAAAACCATCATTATAAATACAAATACCGAAATTAATATTGCGTGGTTTAGACTTTCCTGGAATATGCTCATTTATTGCGCTCCTTTCAAAAATATCTTCTCGATTTCTTTATCTGTCTTAAGAGTGAGGTCCCTAGCCGAACCTAATTGAGAAGGCAAACTTATCTCAAAAGACTCAGGATAGGTATATTCTTGAATAAGATTTATCTTCTGCAGGGCCTTGGCACTCTCCAGATTAAGAACTAATGCCGAAGAACTAACTATTTTATGAAGGCGCATATCGTTAACGCCTATGTACATCTTTACCTGGACGGCGGTTCCATCTTTAGGGCCTGCCTTTAAGCCCTGCGGGACAATGCCCTTCAAGATACTTCCAGCCCTATTCTTACCTTCATCAATCTTAGCAAAAACAATATAAAAAGCGCCTTTTTTCTCTATATCAAACTCTTTAAGTCTCTTAAATATATCGAAGTTAGTGGAATTTTTGAGAATGTCGACAAAAGAACGCGAAAGTTTATTATTAAAGCCTGCTCGAGGAAGATCTTTGTAGCCCTCTATGACTTCCCAGATATCTTCCCCCAAATCAATTTTAAACCACTCCTGCCCCAAGCGGAAGTAAAATATATTTCCTACAAGGTAGAACCAAGAATCCTGAATCTGGGGGGAATAATCTTCTGACTTGAAATCCATTCTGCGTATATCATGTATGCTCATAAAATAGGGGTTTCCTCTCTTAATCTCTATCCTTGCAGACGAGGAAAGTCTCTTTAATTCTAAACCCTGGTACTTAAAGTTTTCTATAGAGGAATCAACTTTAGAATCTATAACTAAGAATTTGCTCGCCAGAAGATTTCTATAAACCTTTGATATAAGGGATTCGCCTTGAGAAAAACAGTGCGGGACAGGGAATACCACCAGATACACAAAAAATAAAACCCGAATCCCTAAAACGGCCCTAAATAATTTAAACTGCCCAATAGTAGAATTTTCCTCCATAACGCACCTTCTTTACGCGCAATCTTGAAATAAGACCCTCGATTAGTTTTAAAGCTTCCACCTTCCTTATCCCCAGAATCCTGCAAATCTCGTCTATATCTATGGGCCTCCTCTTAAGGACCCTCAATAACCCCTCTTGAGCGCCTTTAAACCTCGAGGGCTGAGATTGAGAGGGTGAAGGGTGGACAATCTCAGCATTCTTCCCCAAAATCTCTGCAAACCTCTTTAATCTTCTTAATGGAGGGATTTTGCACTCCAGAAAGTAAGACGGTCTGGCGGGAACATTAAGTTGAATCTTGTCAAAGCCTACGCTGCCAATAATCTTTTTAAACCGGTGCGCCTGGGAAAGTGAAGAATTTATACCTTCTACAAGCATTATCTCTAAATAAATTTTGCCCTTAAACTCCTGCCTTAGCAACTTAAGACCCTTTAATATCTTTTTAAGAGTCAATGAAGAGTGGGGGTGATTTATCTTCCTGAAGGTGGCCTCATCAGGGGCGTCTAAAGAGGGAATTATTAAATCTACTTCTTTTACGCTTTCCCTTACGCTCTTTAAGAAGAATAAACTGCCGTTAGTAAGAAGGCATAAAGGAATGGAAGTGATATTTTTTACCTCTTTAACTATTTCCTTTAACCTGCTATTTAAGGTTGGCTCTCCGCTGCCTGTAAGGGTAATGTAATCTATTTTAACCTTGGGATGATATTTAAGAAAACTTTTAAGTTCTTTCAAAATTTCCCCAGGCGAAAAGAAAGAGCCCCTCTTAACCGTCTTGTTTGTAGTTCTGCCCAGTTCGCAATAAACACAATCAAAGGAACACCTCTTATAGGGGACCAAATCTACCCCCAGAGAAAAACCTAATCTGCGCGAGAGAACCGGGCCAAAGATGTACTTGTATTTAGAACTCATATTTTCGGCAATTTGGGAGCGAAACTTAATACAAAGTCCCCCTCTTTGCAACCAAGGTGCTTAGCCACTACCTGACACTTCACATTGAGGAGGAAAAATATTGGTTTTTCATAATCAGACAAAGTTTCAAAATTCCCCTGCCCTTTGCTGATAATCATCCTGGAATTATCAAACAGGCGCCGAAATTGAGAATTGCACTCCTCAATAACTGTGCCTGCCGTAGTAGAACCGCTCTCTATAACGGTTGAGACCTCCTCTAACCCGGACATTCGGGCATCCTCTAAAGTAGCATCATTTATTATAGGACAAGACCGCGTAGCATAAAATATCTTTTTGTTAAGGCCTTTGTTAAGGCGTTCTATCAATATCTTATCGAATACGGTCTCCCCTGCATTGTCAGCAATATAAAGAATTTCATCTGCGAATTTGAGGTGTTCTCTAAATTCCTCAATATCGCATACGGCGAAACTCTTTTGGTCTAAACCCTTTATCTGCGCTTCTAAATCGAAACTCTGAAGCGCCCCAAAATCAATAATGTTCCCTGCGATTGATATCTTTATGGCCTCCAAAAGGGGGTTTGAAGAAAACTCAACTCTTTTCTTTAAAGAATCTTCGTGCCTCTTGCATAACTCAATGGACCTTTTCTTCTCCTCCCTGAAGGGGTCTTTTTGCCCAGAAACCTCCCCAATAATCTTATAAATAGAACGGGCGATGACTGGCGGAGGGCTATCTAAGGAAATCCCCTTTAACTCCTCAAGGACAAGTTTAAGAATTCTTTCTCTTTCCTTATCCTTTAAGCCTAATCTCTGCGTTATCCACAAAGCCTGCTTGATAAAACAAGGAAAACATTCAAAGTAAGTCTTCATCGTTAAGAAGAAAAATCGAGCAAAAGAATGGTTATATCGTCATGCTGAACTAAACCTTTATAAAATACAAATACCGCCTCTTTAAACTCCTCCATAATTTCCTGGGCGGTAGAACCTTTATTCTGCAAGATTATCTCTTTAAATTTACCCAAACCGAATTCTTCACCCCTTTTGTTGCGCGCTTCAGTTACTCCATCAGTATAAAGAATAACCTTGTCTTCCTCTCTTATAGAAATACGGGAATCAGTATATACAAAATCCTCAAGGATGCCAAGGGGAAGTCCGGAAGGTTCGCCTATCTCTTCAACCCTGCCCTCTTTAGAATTATAAAATAAAAGGGGGCAATGCCCCGCCGAAGAAAAAACCAACTCATTTTTCTTGGTATCCACAGTGAGGTAGAAAGCGGTGACGAACCTCCCGCCCAAGATTTGGCACAACTGCTTATTAAGTTCTCCCAATAATTTGGCAGGAGACTCCTCTCTCCTGGCCAACACTCTGAAAAGGGATATAGCCTGTGCCATAATGAGGGCCGCAGGGACACCTTTGCCAGAGACATCCCCAACAAAAACCCCTAACCTATCCTCATCAAGAACCAGGATATCGTACAAATCACCGGCCACAAACTTTGCAGGCTTCATAAAGTGCGAAATCTTAACATTCTTAAAATCGCCAACATTTTGAGGGAGAAATTTTTTTTGAATATCTCTTGCAATTTCAAGTTCCCTTTCTAAAGTCAAGCGCTTTTTTATCTCCGCCAAGAATCTGTAAAGGGTGCAGCCTAAATACACCGCAAGAGAAATAAAAAGTAAAGTGAATACCCCCAGCCACAGACCCTTAAACACGAAAACTAAAAAAGCAACGGCAAGATAAAGCGCATTTGCTGCCCCCAATACCCCCAAACCTAAAAGTGGCTTAAGTTTTAACACTATGTATAAACCCAGCCAGAACCAGAATAAAACTATGAGTGCGCGCAATAAAGGAGGCAAAATGATTATGAACTGCCCCTTTACAATGCTGTTAAAAACGCTAGCCTGCAAGCCTACCATAGGATAAAGATTCTCTAAAGGCATAGGTTTAATATCCTGCGTCCCTGTAGCAGTAAGACCTACGAAGCATACTTTGTCTTTGAGGATATTTAAATCCAAAGACGGCTTTATCCCTTCTTTAATGTCTGCCCACGACTTAAGAACCTGGAAATAAGAAATGTGTTTGAAAGACCTCCTCCAAGTTGAAGGATAATTTACAATAAAAGTGCCGCCTCTCTCCACAGGAAGAGAAATCTTATCTCCTATGTTTACAAAGTAATGGCCAAAATTCACCTTGTTCAAGTCTATACCAAGGTAATCGCAGGCAAGTTTAAGGCTAAGATGGGGTATAAGTTTACGGTTGTATTTTATAAACAAGGGTATCCTCCTGATTTTTCCGTCAGGGTCTACAAAGGTATTTATATGGCCTGTAGCCTTAAAATAACCTTCAAATATAGAAGAATCAGCAAGAATCCTTGAGGCTTGCGGTATTCCCTTTTGAGAAGGGCGCGTATCTATATCCAGGACTAAAGGAAGATATGTTTTAGAAAATCTCTTCATAGACTCTTTAAACAGGTCGTCATAAAAAGTGGGTTCGCTAAAAAAAATATCAAAAACAACCATTCTGGCACCGAAATTCTTAAGGATATCTATTAGACTGGCGTGGTAATCCCTGGGAAGAGGCCATTGGCCCAGGTTTTTAAGGGTATCGTCGGATATTTCGATAATGACTATGTCAGGGGAAATCTCAAGGGGCGTTCTTGCCCTGAAAAAAGAATCGTAGAAAAATAACTCCTGAACCTTAAACAAACCCGACCAAGATACAAGGAAGACAACAGCGCTTAAAAGGAGGAATACTGCAATTTTTAAAGGGACCCTGGGTTTAAATCCCATCTAAGGGGTTAGAATTTATACTGCCAACCACAGCCAATAATAGACTCAGAATACTCTTGAAGGGGGTCATTGGAGGAATTCTCTCTGTAAGTGTAGTATAGAGAAAATGTATTCTTGGCATTGAGACGGTACCTTAAGCCTACATTGCCCGCATAGAGGTTGTCCTTTTGGGTATAGGGCCTTAAAGTTACAGTGCGTGAATTGTAATCCTTTTTTATATGTATAATGCTAGAAAAAAGCACAAGATTCCTTTGCGCCCTCCAATCCAAACCTAAAAGGTGCCTCCAGGCATGGTAGTCATAAAAGTCTACATACCTGCAGTTAGAATTATTCTTAGAAAATCTCAAGCCTAACCTCAGTATTAGCTTGGGGCTTAGCCTGGCCTTTAGAAGATATTCTATGCTTGTTCTTCTGTCCAAGCGTTCTTTGTCCTGGAAGGTAGTTATGGTATCACCCAAGGCCTTCTCGTCAGTATAATCTTTTATCCCTGCCTGGAACTCAAGCCTCTGATAAATATTTCTTGAAAGCAGAGCTAGGTACACAAACCCCCTGTGAAAGATGAAATCTTCGTGCCGGTTGTGAGGATAATTGAAAATATGAAGGTTGTAGCCTGCGCCCACCTTAAAAGGGAAAAACCTCTTATAAAGGGTAAACCGCAGATGGTTAAGAATATTTGAATTCTCTGTATACTGGTTGTAATTTAGAACATCCAAATCGTAGTCAAAATAAAACCCCCAGTTTCTTGGAAGTGGCTTGCTGAAACTCAGTGAAAACAAAAACTCCTCAAACAAATCCCCTTTCCTCGTAGAAGAAAGATTAACGTTGCTGTCATAACCAAAGAATACACCTGCGGTAGAATAAATCTTAGAAGGGCGATAACTCTCCTTAAGTCTTTTTACCTCTAAGGTTTTTTCCTCTTTCTCCTGGCGGGTTTGAGGAAAGGCCTGAGGACTAATAAGGAAAGTTATTGAGATTAGAAAGCATATAATTTTTAATCCTGCCTTTAACATCTTGCCTCCCTGTTATTCTCCTCCTACAACGAGTTTGCCTCCTCCTCCGTATTCTTCTTCTCCTCCTCTTTCCTCTTCTGTTTCTCTTTGACTCTGGCCCTCTTCCTTCTGGCGCCGGCTCTCCTCGTAAGTCCTGTCGTGCTGTTCTCCTGCGCGCTCTTCCTGGAACCCTTCGTTGCCCTCTGAACCTTCCAACCCTTCTCCTAATTCTCCCTCTGAGCCCTCTTCTGGTTTCAAGCCTTTTAGATTGCCCTGGAAGCCCTGCCAATCTCTAAAATCCTCATCTCCCAGTTCAAACCCTTCGCCAATGTTTCCTCCAAAGCCAACATTCACCCCAAAACCCTCGTCTAAATCCGTTTCAGAAACAACGTTGCCCTCCTCGTCTGTGCCCTGGATGTGGACTGTACCTTCAAAACACTTGAAGGTGGAACCCCCTTCTCCAGAACCTGTAAACCAACCTGTGCCCCTTACTCCTGCCACAGCAGTAGGAGTCCTTATGGTAAAACTCTCGCTTTTCTTTAACCCCCTAATAAGAGAAAAAACCCTTCCCTGTGTAAGTTTTATATCTGCAGGCAACACATCTTTAATATTTACCTGGGATGGCCCTTTAATAGTTATGACCTTATTCAGATCTCCGTCGAAACTCAGTGTGCATTCTGAATTCTGTTGAGTGCGCAATTGATACTGCGGCCTTAAATAGTCTCCCACCCTGGCCTGCCTCCAACTCAAACTCTCTTGGGGCCTTAAGTAAACCTTGCCCTTTACATCGACTATCTTCACTCCCTGCGCATAAAGAGAGCCCGCCAGAATAAAAATAACGGCCAAAATCACGCTTATTTTAATAGACCTCATATCTACCTCCTTTTAATTTCTATGTTTGAGGTTGGGCTTTTATCTTTTTTCTCCTCCTTTTTCTTTTCCTTTGTGCGGAACAACAACTTCCAGGGATGCCTCTTTATGTCCTTGCTAAATTCTTCAAAATTCTTAGATGTAGCCTCAAGATTTTTTATGACCCTGTATATAGAATCCTGATTGTCTTCAAAGGTAAGTTTAACTTTCTCGGATATATTTTTAATGTTGGAAAGGGTGCTGGTAAGATTGTTTCTGTTATCTTTAAGGAGCCCGTTTACATTCACTACCAGATTTTTGGTCTCATCGGCTAAAGAAGTTATACTGCGGGAAAGTTTTTGCGCTTCTATAAATAAAGCATCTAAGTCTGCTGGGTTCTTTCCTACTATAACCTGGCCCGGCTTGACAAAGCCTTCTCCTTCGGTGTCGGTAATCTCTACATATTTCTCTCCCATCAGCCCTAAAGTCTTTATGGCGATAACAGGGTTGTTTCTAATTTTCACATCCTGCCTTATGAGAAGTTTGAGCGATATCTGAGTGCGGTCTTTATCATAATAAATATTTATATCTCGTACTCTCCCCACCTCTAAGCCGTTAAGCATTACCGGAGCGTTTTTCTCCAGGCCCTGAATGTTATCGAATACTGCGTAAATATAATAGCCTTGGCTTCCCCACTGGACCTTTCCTGTACCTATGGTAAGATAAACCAAGCCCAATACGCAGATTATGAAAAACAGTCCTACTTTAAACTCATTGGTATACTTCTTCATAACCTCTCCTTTTTATCACAATCACACCTCATCAAAAATATCCATATCCTCCTTAAAGAAATCTATTGGACCCTCAGGCAAGCCGTTTATAAACTGTTCTACATAAGGGTTTTTAGACTCCTTAATCTCCTGAGGCGTGCCTACCTCTATAATTCTTCCCTTATGGACCATAGCCACCCTGTCTGCAATTCTAAATACGCTCTGCATATCATGGGTTACCACTACCGAGGTTATAAGGAGCTTCTTGCTTAAGTCCATTATGAGTTTGTCTATAACCCCTGCCACCACTGGGTCCAGCCCAGAAGTAGGCTCGTCGTGAAAAACAATTTCAGGATCAAGGGCAATAGCCCTTGCTAAACCTACGCGTTTGCGCATCCCCCCAGAAATCTGGGAAGGGTAATAATTCTCAAACCCTTTAAGACCCACGAGGGCAAGTTTCATTCTTACTACAATCTTTATGATATTGTCGGCTAGTTTAGTGTGCTCCTTAAGAGGCAAGGCCACATTCTCCTCTACGCTCAAGGAATCCAGCAATGCCGAATACTGAAATGACATTCCAAATATCTTACGAATTTCATCCATCTCTTCTTCAGAAATTTTAGTTATATCTTTTCCCTTGATGAATATACTGCCCTCTTCCGGCCTCAGAATCCCCGTCATCAACCTCAGAAGAGTGCTCTTTCCTGAACCAGAACAGCCCATAATAACAAAAGTCTCTCCGCAATAGATATCGAAACTGGCATTGTCAACTACCTTTCTACCGTCAAAATACTTGCTTACATTAACAAAGGATATTACCTTATCTTTTTCACACTCTTTTATCGTCATACGTTAGAAAAATAAAATATGGCAGTCAATATACAGTCTGCCAGAATTACCAGGATAAAACTTATAACTACGCTGCGGGTAGTGCCCCTACCCACTCCTTCTGCACCGCCTTTAGTATTCAAGCCTTCATAACAGCCGATGAGGGCGATAATCATAGCAAATACAAAAGACTTAATCAAACCTGTATATATATCCCGCAGTTCTAAATATTTAAATGTTGTCTGGATGTAAAGGTAAGGATTTATATTCAAACTGCCTGTGCCGACAATAAAACCACCCAAAATTCCAGAAAGATTGCCTAAAATGGTCAAGCAGGGCAACATAAAAAATAAAGCCAGGAACCTGGGGACGGCCAAGAACCTAATAGGGTTTATAGCCATCGTCTGCAAAGCCTCAATCTGCTCAGTAACTTTCATCGTCCCCAACTCCGCAGCAATGGCTGAACCTACTCTCCCTGCCACTACCAAGGCGGTCAATACAGGGCTCAACTCCCTGCATAAAGATATGGCAACAAGAGAAGCAACATATATAACCGCACCCATTTTTTCCAACTGATAGGCGGTCTGCATAGCAAGAACAATCCCTGTAAATATAGTAACAAAAAATACAATAAGCATAGAACGCACACCAGCAAATTCCATCTGGTAAAATACGCTCCTTAGATGCAGGCGTTTCCTCTTGAAGGGGCCGATAAATATCCAATAGAGAATCTCCAAGAAAAGGTTTACTACCCCTCCTGTATTCTTAAACACACCAATAATAAACCGGCCTACCGCAGAAACCATTTAAAAATTATTTAAAGCCTCTTCCAGGGTATCAAATATTTCAAACAACTTGTCGAGTCTGGTTATCTCAAATACATTTTTTACCTTTTGAAGCATATTGCAAAGCCGCAAACTCCCCCCAATACGCTTAAGGCGCTGAAACATCTCTACCAGTGTAGCCAGGCCAGAACTGTCTATATACGATACCCCTGAAAAGTCTACCACCACTCTCTTCTGGTCATTTCTTATCAATCTGTCGAATGCCTTTCTTAATTCGGGTGAGGTATTGATATTTATCTCGCCCTCTATCTTGCATACGGTTATATTATCTTTTACCTCTTCCTGTATCTTCATTGCCTGCCTCCTTTTTTGTGATAAATTTTACCATCATTATACGGCTTCCACCATCAAAAAATTTGACCTCATCCATAAGTTTCTTTATGAGGTAGATACCCCTTCCTGAGGATTTTTCCAGGTTGTCGCCTGAGGTAGGGTCAGGGAGACTTTGATAATCGAAGCCTTTTCCCTGGTCCTTCACCTCAAAAGACAGTTTATCAGGCAGAATCTCAACCTTCACCTCCACAGGCAAAGAAGCCTCCATTTTATTGCCATATTTTACTGCGTTTATCAGAGCCTCTTCCAGGCAGAGCCTGATATCGAAAAGCAGGCCTTCATCACTTACCCTTTCTTTTATCCTGTCAAGAAGGCCCTTGACGAATTCAGGGATTAACTCAAGTTTCGAAGGGATACTTTGGGTAATTTGCATCTCTAGCATTGGAGGGATATTATATCAGAAATTTCCTTGCCACAAATACAAAATTACAGATCCTATCTTATCTTTATTGTAACTGTTTTAATTATAAATGTTATTGGTTGCCAAATAAACTAAGAAAGGTCCGCAATTTCCTCTACAACCATTACTATAAGGTGCTGCGGAGGACCAAAGGTAGCCTCGGGGTAGCGGGAAGACTTTCTCTCTTCTTTTATATTCTTGATGACCCTTTTGGATATTCTGCGGATTACCTTTTTCTCCCAAACCTTGATAATCTGGCGTGGGATTTTATCTGGGGGCACAATATACCCTTTACCCTTAAGGCTATAACCTTTGTAGAGGTGTTCATCCACGGCAGTAATAGTAATGGTGGGATTGTTTTTGACGTTATTATAAGTCCTTCCTTTAAATAGGTCTATAATATAAACTTTGTCTTCTTCGGTGCCTGCTATGCCTTTGATGGAGGAGTGAATCCCCCCTGCGGAATCAAAGGTTGAAACAACTAAAAAACTCTGGCTTTCCAGAAAATTCCTTATATCCTCAGGCACAATTGCCATCAAACAACAGGGCAGGTTGGGCAGGTTCCTCCTGTACAGGAGCCGCCAAAATCATTGCCTGACGACGGACTTCCTTGGCCGGAAGAAACGCTAAATGTAGAAAGTATCCTCTTAATATTTCTGCTCCCGCAACTGGGGCACAGCATTTTAGGCCCTTCCATAGTCTGGCCCACCAATAATTCAAACCTATGGCTGCAATCTGCACACTTATAATCATAAAGCGGCATAATATTTCCTCCTTTCTTAGATTAACTTATATAAGGGGCTATGAATTTCTCCAGTTCTCTCTTGGGCAGTGCCCCCACAATCTTACTTTGAGGCTTGCCGTCCTTAAATATTATCATAGTAGGTATGCTCATTATGCCATACTCTGAGGCTATAGAAGGAGCCTCATCGACATTTAACTTGCATACCCTAATCTTACCTTCATAATCTTTGGCTATCTCTTCCAATACAGGCGCCACCATCAAGCAAGGCATACACCACTGGGCCCAAAAGTCCACCAAAACCGGAACAGAAGCATCGCTTACTTCTTGATGAAAATTAGCCTCATTAAGATGAGTTATCTGCATCATACCACCTCCTAAAGTGCTTTTATACAGCCTATAATTTTCTTGGCTATGTCTTTGCGCCTAATAAAATAACAGCGCTTCTTCCCTTCCTGAATGTAATCTATCAAGCCCGCATTCTTAAGTATAGCAAGATGCTGAGATACATTAGCCTGCCTTTTTTTTAACAACATCTGCATATCCTGGACGCATTCATTTTTATCGAGCAAGCACTCCAGAATCATCAGCCTTGTAGGATGGCTCAAAGCCTTAATAATCTCTGCGCCTTTTCTATAATCCATATCTCCAGGAGTGATATTCTTGAATTCGAATACTATTATACATATCTCCTAAATCTTGTCAAATTTTTTCTATCATTTTTTTAGGGCTAAATTCATAATCTTTTGGATAAGTTTAGGATAAGAAATACCGGCCTTCTCTGCGGATTGGCCCACCTCATCATACTTTGCCAGGCAGGGATTGGCATTGGCTTCCAGGATATAAACCTTGGAATCCGGGGTGATACGAATATCAAAACGGGCATAACTGCGTATATTTAAAACCCGGTAAGCCCTCTTGCATACCTCCTCAATCTTCATATCCATACCCTCAGGAAGCCGGCCAGCGAAAACATTTTTTATATCCCACTTCTCCCTGAAATCAAAATCCCATTTTGCCTTATAGGTGGCTATGCGCCTCTCAGCCTCAGGTATAGTGCCAAACTTCATCTCCCTGAAAGGCAACACCTTAACTTTATGATTACCTATAACACTTATATAAAGTTCTCTGCCCTCTATATACTCTTCTACGATAGCATCCATATTAAGTTTTTGGTGGATAAAATTTACCCTTTCTATTAGTGAATTCTCGTCATCCACTACTGAAGCCTGGGAGATACCGCGTGAGGCCTCCTCAGACAGGGGCTTTACAATCAAAGGCGCCCTAAGGCGCCTGAGAAGCCTTATTTTACGGCCCCTGTAAAATACATAAAAATTAGGAACCCTAATCCTGTGGAAGGAAAGTATCTTTTTGCTCAAAGCCTTGTCATTGCATATAAAGAGGGTCCCCGGGGAAGAGCCAGTGTAAGGCACCTGAAGCATCTCCAAGAGCCAAGCCACGTTCTTATCAAGGTATGATTTCTGCCTGAAGACCTCAGTAAGATTGAATACTACATCGGGCTTAAACTCCTTAACCTCCTCTATAAGGGGAACGATATCGTCGTATATGCCCAGCAGGCGGACCTGGTGCCCATTTTCAAGGAGCGCATCATAAACATCGCTTTCGGTCATCCAGTCTAAATCCTCAAATTCTTTTTTAAAATCGTACCCCCGCGGCGTGTGGTAAGGGCAATCAAAAACCATTAATACTTTTAGTTTCCTGCTCATTTATTTTTGCTAAATCTTCCTGTGTATATGTAGTTCATAATGAGGGTGGTAATATAAGTAGATACCTTTAAAACTACCAATGGCTCCGGCTCGACCGCCACCAGATTAAGTTCTGAACATCTCTCCCTTACCGTCTGCAGGAGGTCGTCTATAATATATTTCTTCTCGCCTGTCCAGGCAGAAATCTGGTTGAGAATATCCTTGCGGTATTTTTTTATTATATCCTTCGCCAAAGGATATTGGCCAAAGGCTTTGTCTGACTCTACAAAAATTCTTTTTAGGTTGGTGTCATGGAAGTCTGGGAAATCCTCAGCGTAATAATGCCTTTTCTTTTTATAATAATTCTTTAGGGTTATCCTCAAGGAAGAAAGCCTCCAATATTTTTTCCCTTTCTTCACCAGAGGTTCCTTGTCTTTCATCTGAGACATCAATTGGTCTACATACTCCAACTTCTCCAGGGCCCTCCAGCCCTGATATACTTTCCTCCAGTCAAAGTTGGGCGTAAGCCAGACTGCAAAGGTCTCCGCAAAATCCTCATCTGGATGGTACTGGGCATAGTAATCCTCCAGGTGCCTCACGAAACTCTTGCTGTAAGGCCGGAATCGGTAGGTATCGGCATATTCCTGGGAAAAGGGCCCAAATATCTTTTGCCACTTCCTCTTCTTATAGAGCTGGTAGGCATAATTTATAGCGTGGCCCGCCTCGTGCCTTAAGAGTTTCATACACCACTGCCTGGTGCCTCCCTCTACCTCAAGCATCATCTTTTTTTCTAACTTCATAAGGGCAGGATGGGCTAAGAAAAAAGGGATTCCTACTACAGGCTCTCCTTCAGGGGTAAGCCATTCATCGGCCAAGTAACAGGGAGGTTTAAATCTTATACCTTTGCTTTCTAACTCTTTGTAAAGTTGGTTTATACAGTCTTCAAGCCATGTTCCCTCAATCTTGAGAGGCAAATCACAGATTCTTAAACTGAGGAGCTCCTCTTCAGAAAGCGAAGATAAATCTATATTTTTTAAACTTTTCCTTTCCATATTAAAATTACTGAAAAACTCAATTTAACATTTTACATATCCTAAACAAAGAATCAAATCTTAACTGCCCTGAGTTATTATAAATATTGAACATCATCGTAAGATTAAGGGCGACTAAAGATTGATTGAACTTCAAAATAGAGTATACTTAAACTGATGTGGGAAGAAGAATATTTTGAGTTTGAAGAAAGAACCGAGGAACCTGAGGAATTGGACTTTAAACACCTTAAACCCTGCCCCCACTGCCATAAACCAATCCCTCAAAATGCCCTATTCTGCCTTTACTGCGGCCAAAATGTTTACAGGGGCAAAACTCAAAAAAAAATATGGTTGGTAGTAGTTGCCCTCTTGACCCTGATTTCTTTTCTGGTACTGGTGCTGCGTTAAGACTTAGGGCGCAGTTTCTATCCCTCCCAGGGTATGAGGGTGCGCAGAACCGCCTCGAACTCTTCCATTACTATGGGTTTATTTATAAAGCCTGAGGCTCCGAGGCGGGTAGATTTCTGCTTGGCTTCTCTATCCTTTACGCCT
>CAYNIO010000017.1:0-15485 GCA_964397495.1 uncultured Planctomycetia bacterium | reverse complement strand
GGTTTTTCAGAAAACCAAAGACATAGGGGTCCTGCGTTCTCTGGGGGCTTCTTCCAATTTTATATTGAGGTTATTTCTTGCCGAAGGCATGCTTCTGGGAGGGTTAGGCATAGGCATAGGCGCAACTTTAGGCACCATCTTAAGTTTTCTTATAGAAAAGTATCACCTGGTAAGCCTGCCTCAGGATATATATTACCTTAGATACCTCCCCGCTAAGACCCAGGTTCAGGATATTTTGCTCATTGTGGGATTCAGTTTTATTCTGGTTTTTCTCTCTAGTCTCTTTCCTGCAATTAAGGCTAAAGATATTCAGGTTTCATCCTGTTTGAGGTACGAATGATAACTGCCAGGAATATCTATAAGGAGTTTGTTGTAGACAAAGACAGGTCCGTCGAGGTTCTCAGGGGTGTGGATATAGATATTTTTAAAGAGAAGATTAACCTCATATTAGGGCCCTCAGGTGCAGGCAAGACCACGCTTCTGCATATTCTTGCTGGTCTGGATAGGCCCAGTAGGGGGGAAATTTTCTGGGAAGGCAAGGACTTGAGTCTTTTGAGTGAGAAGGAGGTGTCTTTATGGCACCTTAAGAGGATGGGTTTTGTCTTTCAGTTTTTCCATCTCATACCAGACCTTACCCTTAAAGAGAATGTCCTGCTTCCTGCAATTTTAGCCAGACAAGATCTGAAAGTTTACAATCAGAGGGCAGAACAGCTTCTTGATTCCCTGGGCCTTTATGAGAGGAGGAAGCATTACCCCGCAGAGCTTTCTGGCGGAGAGAAACAGCGTGCCTGTATTGCCCGGGCGATTTTGCTTGACCCTGATTATATATTTTGCGATGAGCCTACGGGAAGTCTTGATTCCCATAATGCAGATGTTATTTTGAATTTACTTCAGACCCTAAATAAAGAGCACCGCAAGACCTTAATAATCGTTTCTCATAAAAAAATACTGGAAGAAATAGGAGATTTGGTTTATTATTTATACGATGGTCGCATTGGAGAGAAAAGCAAGTTTATTTAATTCTTAGAAAGGAGGATACTGTGCTCGTATATATCAATGGAAAATTAGTGCCCAGATCAGAGGCAAAGGTTTCTGTGTTTGACCACGGCTTTCTGTATGGGGATGGTGTTTTTGAGGGCATAAGAAGTTATAATTGTCTGGTCTTTAAGTTGAAGGAGCATATAGACAGACTTTTTGAGTCAGCCCATACTCTTATGCTTAAGGTGCCCTTAACTAAAAAGAAGATGATGGAGGCAGTAATAAAAACCCTGAAGGCTAATAGATTGCGTGATGCCTATATAAGGATTGTGGTTTCCCGGGGTGAAGGCGATTTGGGGTTAGACCCCCGCAAATGCATAGGAAACGAGACGGTGGTTATTATTACTGATAAGATAGCGCTTTACTCCAAAAGACTTTACCAGAAAGGTCTGGAGATAATAACCGTTCCTACTATTAGGAATATCCCTGAAGCCCTCAACCCCCAGATAAAGTCCTTAAATTACCTAAACAACATTTTGGCAAAGATTGAAGCCATAAATGCCGGATTTCAGGAAGCCTTAATGCTTGACCATCTGGGTTATATCACTGAATGCACCGGGGACAATATCTTTGCAGTAAAGAGAGACGAACTCTACACCCCGCCCCAATGTATGGGCACCCTGCGGGGGATTACGCGGGATACGATTCTGGGCATCGCCCGCAGACTAAAAATTCCTACCCATGAACACGTCCTTACCCGGCACGAATTATACATAAGCGACGAATGTTTCCTTACAGGGACTGCCGCTGAGATTGTGCCTGTGGTTAAGGTGGACGGAAGGGTTATTGGCAGGGGCAAGCCAGGGCCTTTAACTTACAAGATAATGAAAGAGTTCAAAAAACTTACTGCCCGCGATGGCGTAAGATACACTCTTAAGTAAATATGCTTTGCGATATCTGCGGAAAAAATCCTGCAACAGTACATCTTACAGAAATAATAAATGGAGAGGTAAAGGAACTGCATCTGTGTGAAGAGTGTGCCCTGAAGAAATCTCAAGAGATGCAGAAGGCTTTTTCGTTGGGCGATATACTTTCAAGCCTAATAGAGGGCACCCAGCCTCAGGAAAAGGAAAGTTTGCTCAGATGTTCAAGATGCGGGCTTACATATGAGGAGTTTCGTAAAATTGGAAGGCTGGGGTGCGCTTATTGTTATATAAGTTTCAGAACTTCTTTGTGGCAGTTAATTAAGGCAATTCATGGTTCCACCTTCCATTCAGGCAAGATTCCTAAGGCTAAGGAATCGTTTAGAATCGATGTAGAGATAGAGGAGCTAAAGAAAAAGCTACGCAGAGCCATAGAGCTGGAGGAATTTGAAGAAGCGGCTGCTATTCGGGACAAGATTAAAGAATTGGAGAAAAAGAAGAAGTGAATCCCCACGTCGATAAGTTTTTATTGCAGCAATCAGAATGGCTTAAGGGCAAAGGCCCGCTTTCAGGGATAGTTATATCTACACGCATTAGACTTGCCAGGAACCTGGCGAAGTATCCTTTTCCTCTTAAGGCAGGGATAGAAACGAGAAAAAAGATATTGGACGAGTTTGAATCTGCAAGAAAGAAAGTCAAAGAACTTAAGGAAGGCTTGATATTCAATTTAGAGGAACTTTCTTCTCTGGACAGGGATTTTTTTGTAGAGAGGCACCTTATGAGTGTAGAGTTTTCCAAAGGGGGCATGGGCCAGGCATTGCTGGTCAGCAAGGATGAGGTTTTTTCTATAATGATAAATGAAGAAGATCACTTTAGAATTCAGGTTATAAAGAGCGGCTTTAACTTAAAGGAGACCTGGAATTATATAAGCAGCATAGACGACAAACTTTCTCAGAGATTAGAATTTGCTTTTTCTGCAGATTTTGGGTTCCTTACCGCCTGCCCTACAAATGTAGGCACAGGGTTAAGGGGTTCAGTAATGCTGCATCTTCCTGGATTGGTGTTGCTTAAAAGGATAAATAAGGTTTTATCTTTGGTGAGCAAACTTAATTTTGCAGTGAGAGGTTTATTTGGAGAGGGGACTCAGGCCATAGGCAATTTCTTCCAGGTGTCAAACCAGGTGACTTTAGGCAGGAGCGAAGAGGAACTCCTGGACAATATTGAAGGGGTGGTGCGTCAGGTCGTAGAGAGGGAAGAGGAGGCAAGGGATATCCTTCTGCGCAAGGAAAAACTTTTTCTGGAAGACAGGATATGGCGCTCTTACGGTATTCTTAAAAACTGCCACATTATATCTTCTCAGGAGGCTCTGGACCTTATTTCTATGTTGCGTCTTGGCCTCGATTTAGGTATAATAAAGAGCACTACCACTTCCCTGTTGAATGAGCTTTTTATCCTTATACAGCCAGCGCACCTGCAGAAATTGGAGGGTAAAGTTTTAAGTTCTCAGCAGAGAGACATTATTAGGGCAAAACTCATAAGGGAGAGGTTGGCATGAATATGTTTAATCGTTTTACAGAGAGGGCAAGGAAGGTAATCCTTTTAGCCAAGGAAGAGGCACGCAGGTTCAATCACGATTATATTGGCACAGAGCATATACTTTTGGGACTCATTAAGGAACAGGAGGGAGTAGCCAACGCCGTTTTGCAGAATCTGGGAGTAGAGCCTCAGAGCATCCGCAAAGAGGTAGAAAAATACATGCATCCTAACCCGCCTATGCATATTCAGGCAGAGATACCCTTTACCCCTCGGGCCAAAAAGGCATTGGAGTTGGCAGCGGAGGAAGCCAGAAGTTTAGGCCATAATTATATTGGCACAGAGCATATACTTTTGGGACTTCTTAAAGAGGGCGGAGGGATTGCTTTTCAGGTATTGCAGGATATGGGTGTGGATCTCAACAGGGTGAGATTAGAGATAATGAACCTTCTGGGTACAGGTGTTTCAGGAATCTCCCCTTCCACCAAGACCCAGCCCAAGACTCCTGCTTTAGACGCTTTTGGGAGGGACTTAACACGCCTTGCTCAGGAGGGCAAACTTGACCCGGTTATTGGCCGTGATAACGAAATCCAGCGGGTTATACAGGTTCTTTCGCGAAGAACCAAGAATAACCCTGTGCTTCTGGGTGAAGCAGGCGTAGGAAAGACCGCAATTGTAGAGGGTTTAGGCCAGAGGATAATTTCAGGTGACGTGCCCGAGGTCCTTAAAGATAAAAGAATCATCGCGCTGGATTTAGCCTTGATGGTTGCAGGCACCAAATACCGGGGGCAGTTTGAGGAGAGGATTAAGGCAGTAATGGAGGAGATAAAGCGCTCTAAAGATGTGGTTATATTTATCGACGAACTTCACACAATAGTGGGTGCAGGGGCAGCCGAGGGCGCAATAGACGCTTCCAATATTTTAAAACCTGCTTTAGCAAGGGGCGAGATACAGTGCATAGGCGCCACCACCTTAGATGAATACCGCAAACATATTGAAAAGGATGCGGCCCTGGAACGCAGGTTCCAGCCTATTATGGTTGAACCTCCCACGGTAGAGCAGACCATAGAGATTCTTAAAGGATTGAGAGATAAGTATGAGGCTCATCATCGGGTGAAGTTTTCTGACCAGGCTCTGGAGGCAGCGGCCAAACTTTCAGACAGGTATGTTTCTGGAAGATTCCTGCCTGACAAAGCCATAGACCTCATAGACGAGGCAGGCGCAAAAGCGCGCCTCAAGGTCTTAACTGTGCCCCCTGAAATTAAAGAAATGGAGAAGAAATTGGAGCAAATTAGAAAGGAGAAAGAATCTTTTATAAAGCAACAAAATTTTGAGGCGGCAGCCAATCTGCGCGACGAGGAGAGAAAACTACGGCTTGAATTAGAAAAGGTTAAGAAGAACTGGACCCAAAAGCGGGAGAGCATTGTTCCTGAGGTGACAGGTGAAGATATAGCCAAAATTGTTTCTCAGTGGACGGGAATCCCGCTTTACCGTCTGGAGGAGACGGAGTCTGAGAAACTCCTTAAAATGGAAGAAGAACTTTCTAAAAAGGTTATTGGCCAGAGTGAAGCCATTAGGGCAATAGCGCGTTCGGTGAGAAGGTCCCGTGCAGGGATAAAGGACCCCCGTAGACCCATAGGTTCATTTATATTCTTGGGCCCCACAGGTGTGGGCAAGACTCACCTGGGGAGGATGTTGGCAGAGTACCTCTTTGGGAATCAAGATGCTTTAGTGCAGTTAGATATGTCTGAGTATATGGAGAAATTCAATGTTTCCCGTCTCATAGGAGCACCTCCAGGTTATGTGGGTTATGAGGAGGGCGGTCAGCTTACAGAGGCCATACGTAGAAGACCTTACAGTGTTATACTTTTAGATGAGATAGAGAAGGCCCACCCCGATGTTTTTAATCTTCTCTTGCAGATTTTAGAGGAAGGCAGGCTCACCGACAGTTTTGGCAGGAAGGTAGATTTCAGAAACACGATTCTTATTATGACCTCTAACGTGGGAGCCCAGATAATAAAACGCAAGGGTTCTTTGGGGTTTAAAGCTACCAAAGAAGAACTTTCCTATGATGAGATGAAGCAGATGTTATTGGAAGAGGTCAGGCGTACATTCAAACCTGAATTCTTAAATCGTATAGATGAGATAATAGTATTTCGCCCGCTCTCCAAGGAGGATTTGGATAAAATTGTAGAATTGGAGGTAGGGTATCTGCGCGAGAGGCTTAAGGAAAAGAGTGTAGACATAATACTTACCCCCCAGGCTAAGGAATTTATTATTAAAAAAGGGTTCGACCCTGTCTATGGAGCCAGGCCTCTTAAGAGGACCATTCAGAGATACCTGGAGGACCCTCTGGCTGAGGAGTTAATTGGCCCCCACTTTTCTAAAAGAGAAAAAGACCCTCATACGGGATTGGTTACTTTGAAGGTTTTGCATAAAAAAGACGTCCTTGCCTTTGAATGAAGGGAATCTTAATATTTTTTGTATTCTTTGGCGCAGGAATAGGTTTACCTTGCGCATTACCTCAGAATATATTCCCTTTATCACATTTCACTTTTTCCCTTAAAGACCCACAAAATAGAGCCATTCTTGTTCTGAAGAACCTGCCCAATAAAGAGAGCAAGAAGAAGCTTCTTATTCAAGGTTTGAAGATGGGTGATTTCAAGGTAGAGGGGACAGTATATGTGGATAAAGATTTTGTCTATCTTCCTTATGTGGGCTCTGCCCAATTAGGCGTTGAAGGGAAGCTCAGTCTCAAAGAGCCGTGGGTAGACCTTAAATTTTCATTTCGTGGGGTGCGTCTGGATAAACTCCTTGAGATTTTTTCTTTTAACTCTCGAGAGTTGAAAAAAATAAAAGTCCCTTTTTATGGAGTTTTGCACCTCAAAGGATATTTAAGTTCTCCTTATATTAAACTTGAGAGTATCTGCGATAAAGGCTATTTTTTTGGCCTGTCAGTTGTAGGGGGGGCTATAAATCTTAAGGGCTGTTACCCATTTCTAGAGTTCAGCGATTCTTATATAAGAAATTCTTCGCAAAACAACATATACATCCAGGGAGTGATGAATCTTAAGAATATCGACCAGTACCTTAATACCGTCTATTTCCACCTTCAACATCCTCAAATAGGAAATGTGAAATTTGGAGTAGATGCTGGTTCCCATAGCGTTTATCTGCAGGATGAGAATGAGAATATTTCCCTTTTCTTTAATAGGGAAGAGGATTCCCCTTATACGGATTTGCTCTACAAGATAAAAGGGAACAATTATTTAAAGGTGAGATTCAGAGGTCAGAATGACTCTCTTTTAGGGGTGGAGAAGAGGTTGAATTTTTAACATGGGATTTTTAGAATACATAGGAGGTTTGAGCAGATTCTTTGCCCAAACCTTATATTGGAGTTTTAAGCCACCTTTTCATCTAAGGCGCATAAGCAGAGAGATTTACATATGCGGTACCCAGAGTTTATTCCTGGTGAGCACCATATCTATATTTACAGGTATAGTTCTGGCTTTGCAGACTGCCTATCAATTGAGGCAGTTGTCGTCCGAAATTTATATTGCCAATATCGTAGCCCTGTCTTTATGCAGGGAATTGGGGCCAGTGCTTACTGCCCTCATTGTAGCAGGAAGAGTAGGCTCTTCCATTGCCGCCCAGATAGGGACTATGAAGATAACTGAACAGATAGACGCCTTAAGGGCTCTTGCTACCTCTCCTGTAAAGTATCTGGTTGTGCCTAAATTCTTAGGCATGGTAATATCTTTGCCTCTGCTTGTAGTGTGGTCGGATTTTTTAGGGATAAGTGGAGGCCTGGCTGTAAGCGTATGGAAACTGGGAATAAACCCTTATACCTTTATAAGGATGAGTATTGAATCTTTAAGGTTTAGAGATTACCTTACAGGAATATTTAAAGCCTTGTGTTTCGCAATCATTATAAGTATGGTTTGTTCTTACGAGGGGCTTTCCACCCAGAGAGGGGCTGAGGCTGTAGGGCGGGCTACCACTCTGGCGGTAGTAAAATCTTTTTTTCTCATCATTGCCTGTGATTGCCTCCTTACTTACATATTCTTTTTTGTGTTATGATAAGGGTAGATAATCTTCAGAAGTCTTTTGGAGAGAAGAAAGTTTTAGATAATATAAACTTAGAAGTTAAAGATTCTGAGACGTTGGTAATATTGGGAAGTTCAGGGCAGGGCAAGACAGTGCTCCTCAAACACCTGGTAGGTTTGCTTAAGCCTGATGAGGGAAGGGTAGTAGTAAATAATGTAGATATAACTAAATTGTCTGAAAATCAACTGAACAAGATGCGGTTGCATTTTGGGATAGTCTTCCAGGAGAATGCCCTTTTTGATTTTCTCAATGTGAGGGAGAACGTTGGCTTTCTTATGTATGAATATAGGAATATCCTTCCAGGAATTCCTATGGAAATTTCTCCTGACAATATCGAAAAGAAAGTGAGAAAAGTGTTGAGATTGGTAGGTTTAGAGGGAGTCGAGGAACTTTTTCCTCAGGAATTATCTGGAGGAATGAAAAAAAGGGTAGCCATTGCCAGGGCTATAATTCTAAGGCCTCAGATAATCATTTATGACGAACCCACCACAGGCATTGATCCCCCTACCGCGAGAAAAATTGACTTTCTTATAAAGGATTTACATGATAAACTAAAGATTACTTCTGTGGTCGTTACCCACGATTTGCATTGTGCTTTTTATGTGGCAGACAGGATTGCTTTTTTGCATGGAGGAAGGATTGAATTCGTGGGAAGGAAGGAGGAGTTTGTCAACCAACAGAATCCTCTTATTAGGGAATTTATAGATAGTTTTTCCTTTGCTTTCAAGAGATGAAGTTAAAATTTGAGGTGAAACTGGGTATATTTGTCCTTTTGAGTTTAATTATTTTTATGGGGTTTGTTCTAACCCTAGGAAAGAACAATATTTTCAAGTCTTACAAAGAATTTGTAGTGAGTTTTGATTTTATAGAGGGTTTGAAGAGGTTGTCTCCTGTAAGATTTTCGGGGTACGATGTGGGGATAGTTAAAGATATTAAGGTGAGTCCTAAGGGCAGGCCTGTATTTGTGTATTTATGGGTGGAAAAAGGTTTAACTATACCCCGCGATTCCCAGATTTTCATAAATACCCTGGGAGTTCTGGGAGAAAAGTATGTAGAGATAATTCCTGGGGAAAGCGATATTCCTATAAAAGAGAAAGAAATAATAAAAGGGGTATCCCCAGTTCCTTTTAGATTTCTTGCCCAGAAGGCTTCAGGGGTCCTTGATAAATTTGAGGTTCTTATCGGTGGCCTGCAAGATAAGCTCGAAGACCCTAAAATTAACGAGGATTTTAGAAATTTGCTTTCTAACATGAATAAAACTTTTTTTGAGGCCCAGGACATTCTTTCCAAAATTAGGGCTGATAAAGGGACGCTGGGAAGATTTATCTATGACGATTCTCTTTATGAGAATATAAATGCCCTCATAAAAGACTTAAAAGAAAATCCCTGGAAACTCCTTCACCGCCCCCGCAGGAAGAGAAGATGAAGAAGACTCTTTTTTATGTATGTTCTAATTGTGGCTACAGGTCTGTTAAGTGGTTAGGTAGGTGTCCTTCCTGTAATCTCTGGGAGACTTTTGTGAAGGAGGAGGAGAGGGATGTTCCTTCTGAAAGATGGATTTCTTGGGCGGAAGAAGAATTTACGAACCTTAAAGATATAGACCTGAATACAGACCATAGATTTACCTGTGGGCTTGACGAATTGGACAGGGTTTTAGGGGGAGGATTTGTGGAAGGGGAGACAATTCTTCTAGGCGGAGAGCCAGGTATCGGCAAATCTACCTTATGCCTGCAGGTAGCCATAAATATAGCTCAAGAGAAGAAGGTTTTTTATGTAAGTGCAGAGGAGTCTGTGCAGCAGGTGGGGATGCGTTCTCGCAGGTTAGGCCTGAGGGCGCCAGACAATCTTTATATTTTAGGAGCAGGGAACATAAAAAGTATTATCGAAATATTGGACAAGGAAAGCCCTGATTTCGTTATCATTGACTCTGTCCAGGTTATGTATGACCCGGGACTAGATTCTTCCCCCGGAAGTGTGGTTCAAACTAAACAGTGCGCTTTTACCCTTTCTAAGTTCTGCAAGCAAAAAAGAATACCCCTTGTCCTTATTGGCCACATCACTAAGGAGGGGCTCATTGCCGGTCCTAAGATATTGGAGCATATGGTGGATGCTGTGCTGTATTTTGAGGGAGAGAGACTCTCGCATTATCGCATTTTAAGGGCTCAGAAGAATAGATTTGGCCCCACTAACGAAATTGCTGTCTTTGAGATGACCTCGCAGGGGTTGAGGGAAGTAAGCAACCCTTCTCAGCATTTTATTTCCCAGGATAAAGATAATTCTTCCGGAATGAGTGTAGGTTGTATCCTCGAAGGCACCCGGCCTCTTTTAGTAGAAGTTCAATCTCTGGTCTGTAAGTCGAGTTTCTCTATGGTGAGGCGTAGAGCCGAAGGGTTTGACTATAACCGTTTTCTCCTCCTGTTGGCCGTCCTTGAGAAAAGGGCAGGGTTAAACCTTTTTAACCAGGATGTATTTTTAAATATTGCTGGAGGGCTTAAAGTCCAGGATACCAGCCTTGATTTGGCAGTAGCGGTCTCCATATTTTCAAGTTTTAAGGAGATAATAGTCGAGCCTCGTGCCTGTTTTATAGGGGAACTTTCTCTCTCAGGGGGGATTAGGGGGGTATATCTTCTGGAGAAGAGAGTTTTAGAGGCAAAGAGGCTGGGGTTTAAGAAATTTTTTCTTCCGCTCTCCAGCAAGAAGGAATTGCAGTCTTTGTCAGGATCGGAGTTTATTTTTTGTTCTCATATAAAGGAGGCATTTTCTCATTTAAAGAGGGGGGGATAATATGCTTTTGTGGTTTATAAGAATATTTTTTGGTGTGGCTTTTTGCTTTATCGGTTATCAGATAGGAGAGAATTTTGGCAAGCCCCTTTTATTTCTCATGGCGGGGGCTGGCTTTGCCCTGCTCATCATTCTCTTTGAGACCTTTACGCGGCGGATATCTATGCGCGGGCTTTCCAGTGTTGTTTTTGGTTTGCTTTTAGGGCTTATAATGGCCAAGATTGTTATTGAGCCTTTCAAGTTATTGCCATTGCAGGAGAGTACAATTTCGGTGTTGAATGTGATTTTGACTTTTATGTTTGCTTATCTGGGGGCTGTCCTTGCTTTAAGAGGAAAGGACGAATTCAACATCATCATTCCCTATGTGAGGTTCAGGCGCCAGGATTTAAGGGAAGATAAATATATTCTTGATACCTCAGTTATTGTCGATGGAAGGATTGAGGATATAATGAAGACGGGATTTCTTGGAGGGAGGATTATCATCCCTCGGTTTGTGCTTCAGGAATTGCAGAAAATAGCCGATTCCACAGACCCTCTCAAGAGGCAGAGAGGCAGGCGGGGCATTGAGGTTTTGAATACCCTTAAGACTCTGCCGGATGTAGATATAAAGATTAACGAGCAAGAGCCAGAGGCAAAGGATACAGATTCCAAATTAGTAAAACTTGCCCAAATACTGGAAGCAAAAATTCTTACCACAGACTACAATCTAAATCGGCTGGCAGAGCTGCAAGGGGTCAAGGTTTTAAATATTAACGAATTAGCCAATGCTCTTAAGCCGGTTTTCCTTCCTGGAGAAAAACTGACACTCAAACTTATAAGGGAAGGCAAGGAATACAACCAGGCTGTAGGTTATTTAGAAGACGGAACTATGGTTGTGGTGGAGAATGCTCGGCACCTTATAGGGAGAACGATGGAGGTTGTGGTAACTTCAGTCTTGCAGACACCGGCGGGAAGGATTATCTTTACCAGATTACCTCAGGATATACACTCCTGATTTCATTATCAAGATGTGGGTTTCCTGTATTTTTGTAGGTGCAGGCAGGGGCAAACGTCTCAGAAAAAAGGATAGTAAGGCGTTTCTTAATATTAAAGGCAAACCCTTAATCTACTATACTCTGCAGAGATTTTTAGGTTTTCCTCGACTTAAGGAATTTATATTGGTAGTAAGAAAGAAGGATTTGAAAAAGGCAGATAGATTTAGTAAAAGATTTTTATCTGGAGCCAATGTGAAAATTGCCTGCGGAGGAGCAAGAAGAGCCCATTCTGTAAGGAGGGGGCTTGATTTAGTAGACCCCAGAGCAGATTATATTTTAGTGCACGATATTGCCCGCCCTTTTATAAAAAGGGGGGATATAAAAAAACTTCTAAAGAATGCTCCTTATCACGAAGGCTGCGCCTTAGGGGCACCTACAAGCAGGACTCTTAAAGAGACGAAAGTTACTTCCAAAGGCATAAAGATAGTGCGTACCCTTCGGCGGGAAAATCTCTACGATATATTTACACCTCAGATATTCAAGAAGGATATTCTAATAAAATCTTACCGGCAGGGTTTTTTTGAAAGCGCCTTAGATGATTCTCAAATCTGCGAGAGTTTTGCAGATATTTATATTGTGGAGGCAGAGCCTAGCAATATTAAGGTTACTTATCCTTGGGACGTTGCTTTAGCAAAAATTTTATTAAAATGAGGGTAGGGTTGGGTTACGATATTCATCCTTTAAAGAAAGGCAGGAATCTCTATCTGGGAGGAATCAAGATAGGTTCTTCCTGGGGACTGGAGGGACATTCGGATGCAGACGTAATTTTGCATGCTTTGAGCGATGCCCTTCTGGGGGCCTGTGCGGAAAAGGACATAGGTTATTATTTTCCTAACGAGCCGCGTTTTAAGGGTATGAGAAGCACCCGCATACTTAAGAAGGCTTTAGGCATCATGAGAAAGAATAAATTTAGGATTGAAAATATGGATATTTTAGTCATTAGTAATTTTTTTAAAGTTTCTTGCTACAGAGAGCGTTTAAGGGAAAATCTTTCTAAACTCTTGGGAATTGGCAAGGGCCGTATTAGCCTTAAAGGAAAATCCAATCAGGGTTTGGGGGTATTCTCCAGTAATAAAGCTATAGCCTGTTTTGTTGTCTGTAGTTTAACAAAAGTAAGATAAACATGCCTTTATTGGTTTACAATACATTTACTTCCTCTAAGGAGGAGTTTGTGCCTCAGGATTCTCAAAATGTTCTTATGTATACCTGCGGAGTGACAGTTTATGACGATTGCCATATAGGCCATGCCCGCAGCCTCTATACTTTCGAGATAGTAAAAAGAATTTTAGAGTATGCAAACTTTAAAGTTAGGTGGGTGCGCAATATTACAGATATCGACGACAAGATTATCGAGAAGTCCCGTGCCCTTTATGGTTCAGGCAAAGAATTTAAGAAGGTAGCGCAGTCTTATATAGAAAGTTACTACCAGGATTTACAGAGTTTCAGTTTAGACAAAGCCCCTTTAGAGCCTCTGGCGACAGAAAATATCGGGCAGATGTTGGGTATTATTAAGATTCTTCACCAAAAAGGTTTTGCATATTCTACTTCTCAGGGGGTTTATTTCCGTGTGAGGAAGTTTTTAAGTTACGGAGACCTTTCAGGCCAGGATATAAACAGCCTTCGAGGAGGAGTGCGCATCGAACCCGACCCTAATAAAGAAGACGCCTTAGATTTTTCACTTTGGAAAAAGTCAGGTGAAGATGAGCCGTCCTGGGATAGCCCCTGGATGGAAGGCAGGCCCGGCTGGCACATAGAGTGTTCTGCTATGAGTTATAAATTCTTGGGCCCCACTTTAGATATCCATGGAGGCGGAAGAGACCTTGTCTTTCCCCATCACGAGAACGAACGTGCCCAGTCAGAGGCCTTTACAGGAGAAACCTTCAGCCGTTATTGGCTCCATCACGGCCTTATTTTCGTAGAGGGCAAGAAAATGTCTAAGTCCTTGGGGAATTTCATAACTATGAAAGATTACTTGAAAAAAGCAGACCCTGAAGAGTTGAAGTTGCTTATGTTGTCTGTGCATTATCGCAGCCCCCTTGATTTTTCTTGGAAGAGCCTTGAGCATTTTAGAAATCTTAAGGAGGATTTTGTTAAGATAAATTATTACCTGTGGGATGTTCCTTTGCTTGAGAAAGTTAAATTCAAATATCTTGGTGATTTTAGAGAAAGATTCAAGAAGGCAATACTCGATGATTTCGATACGCCTTCGGGCTTATCCATAACTATAGAGTTGTCTAAAAACATATTGCAATTTCTTTATAAACACAGGGATTTTAAATCGGACTTCTTGATAGAGGCTAAGTTTCTCTGGAGAGAGTTTCTGCAGGTCTTAGGACTCTTTAAAGGATTCTCCATACCCAGGGAACTCAAGAATTTTGTAGAGGAGAAACTTAAGGAGCGCCAGCGGCTGCGCAGGAATAAAGAGTTTGCTAAGGCTGATGCTGTGAGAAGGTTTCTTCTGGAGAAAAATATTTTTGTAGAGGATTTAAAGGATAAGAGTTTATGGTACCTAAAGGAGCGAAACCCTTTATTGTGAGCTTTGAAGGCATAGAGGGAAGCGGCAAGACTACCCAGTTCAACCTCTTTGTGGAATTAGTCAAGAAAACTTCTTTGCCCTTTTTAGCCCTGAGGGAACCAGGTTCTACCCCTTTGGGCGAAGAGATAAGAAAAATCCTTTTGCATTCCCGTTTTAATATTTCTCCTTTGGGCGAGGCTCTTTTATTCTGCGCTTCAAGAGTCCAGATGCTCCAAGAAAAAGTTTCACCGCTTAAAAAGAAGGTTAGCCTATTGGTTCTGGACCGCTTTTTGGATTCTACTTTAGCTTACCAGGGTTCAGGCAAACTCGATATGGAATACGAGGAATTTGAAGAAATGGTTTTTAAACTCTCTTTGGGTTATGCGCCTCATCTTACATTTGTTTTTGATTTAGACCCCCGTAGGGCCCTGGCCAGGAAAAAGGATAGGGACCGTTTTTTTAAAAGGAATATAGACTTTCATCGCAGGGTAAGAAATTCTTATCTAAAACTTGCCCGTAGGTTTCCCAAGAGAGTCGTTGTCTTGGATTCTTCCCTTAAGGAGGAAGAGGTTTTTTCCCAACTTAAGACAATTTTTTTAAAAAGATGCCCACCGGTTTTAAGGAATTCCATAAAGAGATCTGGAATTATTTAAGTTTCCTCGCCAGGCACGACAGGATGCCCTCAAGCATTCTCTTCATCTCGCCTTACCAGGCAGGAGAATTTGAATTTGCAAAAGAATTTTCCCAATACCTTTTGTGTCAGGACTATCCTCAGGGTCCATGCGGTTTTTGCAAGAACTGTGTGCTATTTACAAAGAATTCTTTGGGAGACCTTTATATTTTGGATCCTCCAGGAAAGAGCATAAAGATAAGTGAGCACATAAGGCCACTTCTGGATGAGGTTTCAAGGCAACCTCTTTATAGTTCAAGAAAAATATTTATTATAAATCAGGCCCAGAGGATGACCCCTGACAGTTCAAGCGCCCTCCTTAAAACCTTGGAGGAGCCTCCTTTATTTTGTCTATTTATACTCATAGTGCCTAACCTTGAGGGTATCCTGCCCACTATAGTTTCACGCTGTTGGAAGGTTTATTTTGGCCCTGTTCCTACAGGGATGTTCAGGCGCTTTCTGGAATTAAAATACGGTCTTGGTAATTCTGCCATAAGGACTCTGGAAAATCTATGCGCCCAAGATGTAACAACGGTAAAATATTTTATAAACGAGGTTAAGGTTTCTTATTATAGGAAAGTTCTAAGTACCCTTTTTTCTTCTCGCCCCCAGGCTTTTTATTTCAAAGACAGGCTTGAGTTTAAAGATGCCCTCTTGTTTCTTTTGTATTTTTTCAGACAGTTGTTGGTCCTTAAACTGGGGATTTCTTCCGTTTCCTTGCAGGATTATTTTTATTCCAAAGAGGCCATCATATTGAAGGACGCCCTGTCCTTTGAGGATTTATTTGGTATAATAGACAGGGTTTACGAAGTTTTTTCTTATTGGGAAAGCATAAATATTAATCTAGGTATGCAGTGGATAAAGGAGAAGATATTATGTTTAAAAAGATAGAAGTAAGGTTGAGAGAGGTGGGTCAGATTACTCCTTTCAAGGCGGAGGAGGAC
>CAYNIO010000016.1:0-16449 GCA_964397495.1 uncultured Planctomycetia bacterium | reverse complement strand
TCTAATAAAAATGGGCAGGGGAGGATTCGAACCTCCGAAGGACGCCAGTCCGCCGGGTTTACAGCCCGGTGCGATTGTCCACTCCGCCACCTGCCCACATAATTTACCTTTTAGTTTACCTTTTAAGTCCGGCTTATTTGGTAAAATTAAGATACTTCTCCTTCATCTATATCAGCTGGCGGAGGGACTTGAACCCACAACCCCCTCATTACAAGTGAGGCGCTCTTCCGATTGAGCTACGCCAGCAAAATATTTGTTAATATTTTTACACAAATCCCTCAAAATGCAAGATTTAGATAGGCGAGTCTTAATTTAAGAGGCTGATTCAAATTCCTCGATAATCTTTTTTACCTGCGACTCTGTCTGGGTAATCTTCTCTCTGCAAAACTTAATCAATTCTGTAGCCCTCTTTACTTTAGAAACCAGAACATCTACATCTACATCCTGTGTCTGGAGGCCTTCAAGAATCTGTGTAAGCTCTTCATAAGCCTGCTTAAAACTAAGTTTACTTTTAGCCATCAGTTATCTCCTCCACATAACTCCTTGCTCTTCCTTTATAAAAGAAAGTGTAGAGTTGGTCTCGGGGTTTCAAGAAGGATGCATCCTTTATTGTTCTGCCCTTACAGGTAGTAATGCTAAAACCTCTCTTTAATATATTGCGGGGATTGAGGATTTCTAATTTTTCTTCTAAACTTTCTATCTTTCTCCTCTTTTCTTTCAGAATAGGTCCAAGCCCATTTCTAAAGTTCTGAGAATGCACCTCTAAAATTTTCTCTAAATATCTAATCTTGCTTATTGCCAAAGAATTCATATGGGCATAGCTTGCGGCTAAATTTCTTTTCAGGTCATCAAAGTATTTGAATACCCCGTTTTGGAGATGAAGGGAATCTTTAAGAAGACTCTCTTTCCAATTCTCTAAACTCCTGTCTGCAAGGTCTAAAATCTTTACTCCCAGCGAATCTATACCTTCCCAAAAATCTTTTACACGCCCAACCAAGTCTTTAGCAATGGCTGTAGGCGTCTTGAAAAACTGATGCGCTACGTAATCCACCACAGATATATTAATCTCATGCCCTAATGCGGTAAACACAGGAAACCTGCTTGAAGCCACAGCCTTAGCAATTTTGAAGTTGTCAAACCAACTTAAATCAGCGGAAGAACCTCCTCCTCTGGTAATAACTACCACATCTAATTCCTCATCAAATGACGAAAAGAACTTAAGGGCTCTAATAATATCCCTTTCCGTATTCTCTCCCTGCATATAAGCATCATAGAAATATACTTTAAAGCCGAAGCCTGAGGTTTTCAACTCAGATATAAAATCATGGTAAGCAGCAGAATCGTAAGAAGTAATAAGACCTATGTTAAGAGGTACAAGACTAACCTCCAAAAATTTGTTCTTCTCCAAGAGACCGAGTTCCTTCAGTTTCGAAATTATCCTCTCCTTATTCTGGGCAATTTTCCCTAAGGTATATATGGGGTCAATATCCAGAACCACCAACATGAACTTTCCCCATTTAGGATAAAAATCCACCCTGCACAAAATCTTAATCTCTATGTCTTTTTTGAGAACAAACTTGCCCTGGGCACTGAGCCTTCTGTGAATATAAGGTATAGTCCTTTCAAATATTACCGCTTTCGCTTGAGCAATAATCTTATCTACCTCAGGATGCTTCTGGCAAAGATTAAAATATATATGTTTCTTCTGGTCCCTTAAATCTTTTATCTCTCCGCAAACCCATACCAAATCAGGAAAGGTCTGCTTAATAGATTCCCTCACCAGGGAGTTTAACTCAAGAAGTGTATATACCTTCTGGGTATCAACGGAAGACTCATCCATGACAAATACCTACTTTAATGGGCTCTTCTCTCCTGGGCAAAAGTCATATCCAAGAAAACCCGCAATCTTCGGGAACGGGTAGGATGGCGCAACTTCCTCAAAGCTTTAGCCTCAATCTGACGGATGCGCTCTCGAGTCACATTAAAAACCTTACCCACCTCCTCCAAAGTTCTGGGTTGACCGTCCTCCAGACCGAAACGTAGGACTAAAATTCTGCGCTCTCTCTCTGTTAGAGTATTGAGAGCATTTTCTATCTCTTCCTTGAGCATAGAATAAACTGTAGCATTAGCAGGAGATGCCACTTTTTTATCCTCGATAAAATCTCCAAAATGAGTATCACCTTCATCACCAATTGGTGTCTGCAAAGATATCGGCTGCTGGGAAACCTTCAAAATTTCTTTTATCTTTTCTGGAGGCAGCTTTAATTCTTTTGATAAATCTTCTATGGTAGGCTCCCTTCCTTCCTCCTGGATAAAGAGCCTTGAGATACGCATTATCTTATTTATAGTCTCCGTCATATGCACAGGTATTCTTATGGTTCGCGCATGGTCAGCGATAGCCCTGGTTATAGCCTGCCTTATCCACCAGGTAGCATACGTAGAAAACTTATAGCCTCTTTTGTATTCAAATTTTTCTACTGCCTTTATCAAACCAATATTCCCCTCCTGGATGAGGTCCAAAAAAGACAAACCCCTGTTAACATACTTCTTGGCAATGCTAACCACTAATCTTAAATTTGCCTCCACCAGGGCACGTTTAGCCTCGTTAAAGAAAAATTGTTTCTCTTTAATCTCCTTTAGAACCCCTGTAGCCTCATCCACATCCATGCAGAGAAGGCTCTTTAAGTGCCTTATCTCTTTCCCCAAAGACCTCTTACGGGAAAGAATCTTCGTCCTTTTAAGAGACCTTTGAAGACCTTGTAATCTGTGGACGTAAGATTCAATTTCTTCCACAATTCTATCCACAACTGATGTGGTAAAATTAAATTCCATCAGAATGGAACAATTATTTCTTTCCCTGCGGGTCTTCTTCAGTTTATCCCTTAATGTTTTTATGCGCTTAAGTTCCTTATCTCTATTTTTTATTTCGCCCTTTACTACCTCATCTACATTAACTTCTTCCCTCAATATCTGTTTAGCAAGACGAAATATATGGTCCCTAGCAGGAGCGGTTTTAAATACCACCTGACGATATTCACCCTCCTCTTCCTCAATCCTCTGAGCAAGATTTATCTCCTCCTCCCTGGTAAGGAGAGGAATTTTTCCCATCTGCTTAAGATACATCTTTACAGGGTCGTCTAAAGGAATGTATTCTTCTCGTGAGGTCTCTCGCAAGGAAATTGGCTTCTCCTGAGGTTGAGGCGTGGCTTCTACTACGTTGACGTGTCTCTGGTCTAATAGCTCAAAGATGTAGTCTATGTCTTCAGCATTGTAGACCTCGTCAGAAAGATAATGATTTAACTCATCATAAGTGACATAACCCTTGCCTTTGGTAAGCTCAACTATGCGTTCTACATCCCTTTGTAGCTTTTTTCTTTTCATCTTCTATCACCCTCTTTAAGTCTTTGTATTTTTTTAGAAGGATATGAACTTCTTCCATATTGCCCTTATTTTGAGTCTGGCGAATTTTTTCCTTTAATATCTTGCATAGGCTTTCTTTAGATTTAAGGGATATCCTCGAAATCACCTCCCTAAAAACTAATTCCTCGTCTTCAATCTCCATAAATTCCAACTCTGCCAAAACAGAAGATAAACCTGTGTCTTGAGAAATTAAAGCCTGCAATTTACCTTTATCTAATTCTTCTAAAGGGTAAATTACCTGCATTATATCTCTTACCGCCGCTTCTGAAAAATCCTCAATAGACAACTCTCTCTTTACTGCCTCCAACCAGTAAGGGTGTTTCAGAAGAATTGCAAGTAGAATCTTTTCTGGCGTAAGCTGGGGAGTAGAAATCTTAATCTCTTGAGGCACAAATCTCTTAGAGGAATGCGTAAACTTCTGGAACTGGGAAAACACTGCCTCCTCTCTTAAAGAAAAGAAACGCGAAACCTTTTTGAGGCACTCCTCTACTATAAGGACGTTTTCTATCTTGGCTAAAGTCTGGAAAAGTTGAGAAAATATCTTTTTCTTTCCCTTGAGGTCATCTCCATATTCGTGCAACAACATCTTCATATAAAATTCCAAGAAATCTTGGGCTTGGTTAATGTATAGCTCAAAATCCTCGAGGCCATGCTCAAGTAAGAACGAAGCGGGGTCTTCACCCTCAGGAAGAAGAGTTATCTTGGGAAAAAGTTCCTCTTCTAGAAATATACTTAAAGCCCTGAGGGAAGCATTTAACCCTGCCTTGTCTTTATCAAAAATAATGATAATGTTATCCGTATAACGCTTGATTATTCTTGCCTGTTGAGGAGTTAAAGATGTCCCTAAGGGCGCAACCACCTCCTTGATACCGCGTGAGAAAGGAACAAGAACATCAAAATAACCTTCTACCAGAATTATGCGGTTTTTCTTCAAAATGGAGTCCTTAGAGAAATTCAATCCATAAAGAATGCTCCTCTTATGGTAAATATCTGTCTCCGGGGAATTTATATATTTGGGAACTTTAGAATCATCCCCTATTCTCCTTGCGCCAAACCCTATTACCCTGCTTTTTATATCCATTATAGGGATAATAAGGCGGTTCCTAAAAAGGTCATAGAACCCTCCGTCGGGGCGAGAAACAATCAAGCCTGCCTTTTCTATAAGGGAAAGAGGGATATTTTTCTTGCGTAAACTCTCCAGAATAAAATCCCAACTTGAAGGGGCAAATCCAAGCCTAAACATTTCAATATCTGCTTTTTTAAGACCGCGCTGAGAAAGGTAATTTAAAAGAGAACTATTTTTCCCGAGTTGTTCTTGATAGAGGCTGCAAACAAATTCATTTACCTTGAAGAGAACAGACTTCAGGCCTGACTCTTCCTCTATGGGAATTTTAAGTCCTAACCTTTTAGAAAGAATCTCTAAGGCTTCATAGAAAGACAGTTTCTCATACTCCATAAGAAAATGGATGGCATTCCCTCCTTTGCCGCAGCCAAAACAGTGAAATATCTGCTTAGAAGGACTCACAAAAAAAGAAGGTGTTTTCTCAGAATGAAAAGGGCACAGAGCCTTAAAGTTAGCACCTGACTTCTTAAGAGGTATGTACTCTGAAATCAACTGGGTAATATCTGTCCTTTCTAAAACTTCCTGGATAAAGCTATCGGGTATCATTTATAAGAATATCTCCTTCGCCAAGGGAAGGTTAAAATCCCCAGAATTCCTAAAGGGACTATCTGTGCCGAAACCTTCGAAAACCTGAGCAATTTATAAAATTAAGAGGCGATTTTTTTTCAACCTCATCCAAAAGTAGGTTAAGCCCCAAGGTATCAGAAGACATATGCCCTGCAATTACCACATTGAGTTTGGAGTCTCGGGCACTCTTAAAATGCTCCTCGCTCAGATGCATAGAAACTATGGTATCATACCCCTGTGCCACCAAAGATTTGTAGATGTCTTTGTGAGGCTCTGTGCCTCCAGTCATCTCAAGAAAAATCTTGTGGACCCGAGAATCACTGTCTCCGCATAGGATTCTCGGCCCAAAATTATTGCGTTGAGCCTCCTGGTACTCAGGAATCTCAAGAAGCAGGTCTATTACCTGATAAAGTTTGCCAGGTTTTTTCTCCTCAAAATACCTCTTCAAAAACTGATGGACGCAATTATCTGCAGGAGTATGAATACAGAGGAAATCTACATCTAAAAGTTGGCAAGCATCTATGGGTCTCAAGAAATTCGCAGGAAGCACCCTTCTCTGAACCTGTTGCTTCCTCTCTTTAAGAGACTGCTGGGAAGCACTCAAAGATATTCCCGCCTGCCTCAGAAGTTCCACCTGTAGGTCCATTACCTCATAGAAATTCGCATAAGCGCTTCCTTCGGGATGGTGGGATATGAGGCAATCCAAATCTAATTCTTTGCGCAATCTGTCAAAGAGTAAAACTTCTCCCACCTCCACATCTATACCCACCATAATATTCTTTACATCCCTCTGGGGATTCTTGGAGAATAAACGGGTATCTGTATAAGGATTCCATAATAGGTCTTGATCGAAGAATTTCTTTTTATCTGGAGACAACTTGCTGTACTCTTCTTTTCTTCGAGAGAGCAGTTCTTCTACTTCGTCTTTAGGACGAGGGTCGTTTTCCCGCCCTATCCTTATTGCTTCTTGATATAAATCTTGAAGTTTCATCTCACCTCCAATGCTTCATTCTTCTTTAAATCAGGAGAAAACTTGTTCAACACACCATAAAAACCATTGTAAGCATGGCGGGATATATTTATAAGGTAAGGATAGAAGTAGCTCTCGCTGCTCGAAACTCTAAAATAGTCTATACTGGAAAGAGAGAAGAAAGTTATCAAAAGACAGGAAGCAAGAATTGCCCTCGACAAACCTAAGATAAAGGAACCGCTCTTGTTAAGGAAAGAAATTGTCTCCACCCTAAATATAAGACTGAAGCCTGCCCTTATAAGTCTGAAAATAAAAAGGACCAACACTGCTATAATCAAAAAAACAAAGGTTTCGCCTGATTTCTGGGGCAAGGGGGTCCTCGAGGAAATAAAACCTGCCACCTCAGGGGTAAATTGAACGCTTAATGTCAAACTGAAAAATACTCCCAAAAGTTTGAAAAACTCATTCACAAAACCGAATTTTGTAGATACATAAAGCACCCGCGCCAGTATGAGAAGGCAAAAAAAATCTACCCAATTTAAACTAGAAAGAAAAGAAAGTGCAGACATTTTGTAAAGTATAACATACAAATAACCAAAATTCAAGAAAGCGCTTTCAATTTTTTAAGTTGTTGATTAGAAAAGACTTACAAAGATATCTACTATGCGGGGGTCGAATTGAGTCCCTTTATTCCTAAGAATTTCTTTTATGGCCTCCTGGTGGGACATGCCCCTCTTGTAAGGCCTATCGTCCCTCATAGTAATATAGGCATCGCATACGCAAAGAATCCTTGCACCTAAAGGAATCTGCTCTCCCTTTAAACCATCAGGGTAACCCCTCCCGTCATAACGCTCATGATTGGCCCTTACTATCAAAGCAACCTCTTTAAGAAAATTTAAAGGCTTAAGGATATTAAAACCAATAAGGGAATGCTGTTTCATTATATCAAACTCCTCATCGGTCAAACAGGAAGGTTTGTTAAGGACAGCATCGGGTATACCAATCTTGCCTATGTCATGTAGATAGGAAGCCTCCCTTATAATCTCTACTTTTTTCTTGCCTAAACCCATTCTTTGAGAAAGACTTTCTGCTAAATTGGCCACTCTCTCAGAATGAATCTTAGTATAGTGGTCTCGGTAGTCAACCGCAAGAATGAGACTTTCTAAAACCTCCTTGTAGGTGGACTGGAGTTTCTCAAGCTGCTGGGCATTGTGGATAGCCACCGCTACCTGGGAACATACACCCTCCAATATCTCTAAATCGAACCTGTTAAAATTTTGTTTGCTTCTCTTATTATTTATGTTTACTACACCTATAATACTCCTTCCCATTTTCAGGGGGCAACTTATAAAAGAACGTGTATAGTATCTTTCGGACTCTACCCTCTCAAAACCCGGGAATTTGCTTATATCCTTAACTAAAAGAGGCATTCCTTTCTTGACTACGTAACCTGAAATTCTCTCGCCTACCTTTATAACCGTATCTTTCACCACCCTTGTGGGCAATCCCTTAGAAGCCACAATCCTCAAGGTATTACTCTCTCTGTCTAAGAGCAATATAGAACCAACCTCTGCTTCAAGGATGGTAGTAGCAACCATTATAGCCTGCTTTAAAGTAGATTTGAGGGGGCGCGCCTTGTTTAAATTCTGAGAAAGATAACTGTAGAGAGAAATCTTCTCCCTTAATATCTTTTCATTTTTTGACGGCATAGCTTTAAAATTTACCATAAAATAACCGCGAGGTCAACTTGACAAGGGATAAATAAGATGTTATGAATAAAGCACCCAGATTTTATGGACAAAGCAATGAAGGAAACCCAGGAAATAGAAAGATTAAGGCAAGAGTTGGACATACCAAAAGGGAGTTAGACATCCTCTATCAGATCTCTAATGCTATGCGCACCACCCTGAAACTTGATGAGATACTTTACATAATCCTTACAGGCGTAACCTGCCATGAAGGATTAGGATTTAACCGCGCCGCATTGTTTCTCCTCAATGAGGAGAAATCTCTCTTGGAAGGAAAAATGGGAATAGGCCCGGATACTATGGAAGAAGCCAATAAAGTGTGGGAAGCCATAGAAAAAGAAAAAATGACTTTAGACGACCTCATAAGAAATTTTGACAGTCAACAACTTCAGAAATCCCAATGGCATAACCTCATTATAAATACCACCTTCAAATTTTGTGAAGATTCAGGGGTAATATTCATAGTCCTCACTGAAAAAATGCCCTTGCACATTAAAATTGAACGATCCCCCTTCCTTAAAAATGACCTGTTGGTAAAACTCCTAAATTCGGAAGAAATGGTAATAGTGCCCCTGTTGGCCAAAGAAAAACCCACAGGGTTGATAGTAGCAGATAATTTTATTACCAAAACGCCGATAACGCCTCCTCAAATAAGAATGCTGTCTATGTTTGCCAACCAAGCAGGCCTGGCAATCGAAAATTCCAAACTTTACGAAAGCATACTCCTCCAAGCCAGAAAAGATTCCCTTACCGGCCTCTGGAATCACGGATATTTCCAGGAAAAACTCTCAGAACTTGTTGAGAATCAAATTCCGTTAAGTTTATTGATGATGGACATAGATGATTTTAAAATATATAATGACACCTTTGGCCATCAAACCGGAGACCAAGCCCTTAAGGACATTGCCCAAATAATAACCAAATCTCTACGAAAAATGGATTTGGCCTGCAGATACGGCGGTGAAGAATTTTCTGTAGTCCTGCCCTATGCAGACAAACAGGAAGCTAAAATGATAGGAGAACGCATAAGAACCAATGTGGAGGAGTTTCCTTTCGGAACTTCGAATCTTACCCTGAGCATAGGAATATCCTCATTTCCCCAAGATTCCCAGTCGAAAGAAGAACTTATTAAAAAAGCAGACCTTGCCCTCTATAAAGCCAAACATCAAGGAAAAAATAGGGCGTGTATCTGGAGTTAACTAGCGCTTGCTGCCAGTAGCAGAAGCATCTATAAATTTTACAGAAACAATCCGCGAGACCCCTGTCTCTTCCATCGTTACTCCATAGATGATATCGGCTTTGCTTATGGTGCGTTTATTGTGGGATATAAGTATGAACTGGGAATGCCGAGAAAAATCCACAAGAATCTGGGAAAATCTCTCGATATTAGCCTCATCTAAAGGAGCATCTATTTCGTCCAGAATGGCAAAGGGTGCTGGCCTTACTTTAAATATAGCAAAGAGCAAAGCGATAGCAGATAACGCCTTCTCGCCTCCTGAAAGAAGGGTTACTGACTGCAGTTTCTTCCCTGGAGGTCTTACATAGATATCTATACCTGACTCTAAAGGGTCATCCTCATTGGTAAGGATAATCCTGGCCTGACCCGGACCAAAAAGTATTTGAAAATAATTCTTAAACTCTTCCTGAATCTTCTGGAAGGTCTCTATAAATATTTGCTTTGACACCCTGTTTATCTTGATTATTGCCTGAGAAAGTTTCTTCTTGGCTTCCTCCAAATCCTGCCTTTGCTTATCTAAGAATTCAAAGCGCTCCCTAAGGCTTTCGTATTCAGATATGGAAGAATCGTCTACCTGACCTATATACTTAAGCCGCCTTCTAAGATCATCAACTATGCCTTGAGCCTTTTCTGGTTCAAGGCCTGAAATATCTACACCAAAATCTGGCTCCTTCTGGTAAACTTCCAAAAACCTCTCCCTTAAACTGCGCGAGTGGAATTCTATTTCCTTTACCTGCATATCTAATTTATGGAGTCTCTCTTTGATTACATTTATGCTATTCAAAAAGCCTTCCTCAGATTTAACCAATGCATTAAATTCGCTCTGTAAAGACTCCAATCTTCTTCTTTTCTCCTCAAGCACCCCTTTACCTTCCTCGAGTTGAATAAGGTGCTGCTTTGCTTTCTCTTCGAGAGACTCCAGATTCTTTCTCCAAGAAGCAAGACGAGACTCAGTACCATCCTTCTTCTCCTGTAAACTCTTTAGATTCTCGCTCTTTTCTAAATAAGCCTTACTTAATAATTTATTCTGTTGAGCCAAAGACAATTCCTGCTCCTTAAGATTCTCGATCTCTGTCTGCAACTGGGTGTTGGCTATAAGGGTTTTATTTATCTCTTCTTGAGAAAAATGTATCTTGTGTTGCAATTGCTCAATTTCTCTCTGGGACGATTCAAGAAGCGTCTTAAGTTCTTCTTTGCGTGAAAGAACCGCCTTAAGGTCTGCGTTGTTCTTATCTATATGGGATTTAACCTCCTCTAACTCAAAATTTATTACCTCCTGCTCTTTAACCAACTCCTGTCTTTGCCTATCTAAAGAGAAAAATTCCTGAGAATCGTTATTTATCTTTTCCTCGATAACTTGCTTTTGGTGAGATATTTCTTTAAGACTTCCTTGAATATCCCGCTGCCTTATACCTAAATTCTTCAACCTCTCATTAAGAGTATTGATTGTGGATTCTAAACTGCTTAACTTCTCCTGAAGACGCTCTTTCTGATGCCGTAAAATTTTGGAATCAGCAAAGATTTCCAAAGAGCCGTTTAGTTTCTTAATTTCTTTTATGCGGGAAAGTATAAAGTCTACATCTCTAACATCCAAATCCAAATTAAAAGTAATCTTTGACTCTGCAGTATCCTTAAAATCTGCAAAACTAAACTTAAGATTTTCTATGATATTCTTCTCCGTAAGGATACTTACCTTTTCCTTGTCTTTTTGATACAATTCTTCCTCGACTTTTTCAGACTCCTTTCTTAAAGATGCCAACTCCTCTAAAATTCTCTCTTCCTCTTTAACTTTCTGCGAGAGACATTCCTTATTCTGCTTAAGAGAATTGCTGAAAGAAGATAGTCTTTCTGTTACCTGCGACAGACTAAGGTCAAGTTTCTGGGAATCCAGGGTCAATCTCTTGTGGCGGGACTCCAAAACTTTGAGTGTTCCCTGAATATCGAGCATTTGATTGTTAAAAGAGGTGCTCTGGGAAGTAAATTCGAGTATCTTCTCTTTTAAAGACTTTATCTTCTGGTTGCCTTCCTGTATCTTCTTTTTGAGTTCGTCTATATAAGCACTGTTCTGGCGCAATTTATTTTCCTTGTCCTGCATCAAACCTTTTAATTCCTCCGATTTCTTCTGCATGTCGTCTAAATTAACCCTCAAAGAAGATAATTCTTCCTCCAGGGTTCTGTATTGAGAATCTAAATAACCCAAATTCTGGTGGAGTTGCTGGATATTGTTCTCCATAACTTTCTTTAGATTTTCATTTTCTTGAATTTGGGTATTTAGAACCTCTATCTGGGTATAAACCCTCTGAGCCTCCTCCTGAAGGGAGGAGATATCTTTCTCCAATTCCTGTTTTTTATGAGAACGTTGGTGGTATTCAGAATTCTTCTCTTCAATTTCTTTTTCCAGAGAGTCTTTCTCCTTGAGCAATTCCTGTAATTTTCTCTCATCCTCTTTTAGAAAATAAACCAAAAGTTTCTCTTCCTGCGCGCATAATTCTTGGTAAAGCTCCCTGTATCTCTTTGCACGCTGGGCCTGGCGTTCTAACGAAGTCATCTGGCGTTTTACCTCAGAAAGGATATCATTCACTCTCTGCAAATTTTCTTCTGTGCTTCTAAGTTTGGATTGGGTCTCCTTTCTTCTAGCCTTATACTTTATTACGCCGCTTGCCTCATCAAATATTACCCTCCTGTCTTCAGGCTTAAGGCTAAATATAAGGTCAATTTTTCCCTGTTCTACTAAAGAATAAGCATCAGGACCTATACCTGTGCCTCGCATTAATTCATATATATCCTTCAACCTCACTTGGGCCCGATTTATAAAATACTGGGTCTCTCCTGTGCGGTATAACCTGCGGGTGATAACTACCTCATCGGCCTCCAAATGGAAAAAACTATTTTCATTAGAAAATATTAAACTCACTTCAGCAAAATTTGCAGGGGGCCTCTTCTCCGTGCCGCCGAAAATAACATCCTCGGTCTTGTTGCCCCGTAAGGATTTCATACTCTGTTCTCCCAAAGCCCATCTTATAGCATCAAAAACATTACTCTTGCCGCAGCCATTGGGACCCACAATTACAGAAAGACCTCTATCAAATTTGAGAGAAGTCTTATCGGCAAAAGACTTAAATCCTACTAATTCTAACTCTTTTAGGTGCATTAGGACCTGAAAGACTTTACAAGATACGGCACTACCTTAAATAGATCTCCAACTATACCAAAATCTGCAACTTTAAATATGGGGGCTTCAGGGTCCTTATTGATAGCGATAATGGTTTTGGAAGACTGCATTCCTACCAGATGCTGAATCTGCCCTGATATCCCTACAGCAATGTAAACTTGGGGAGACACAGTTTGACCAGTCTGGCCTACCTGGTGGGCGTAAGAGATCCATCCGCTGTCCACGGCAGCCCTGGAGGCTCCTACCGCTGCACCCAGAACCTCAGCCAACTCAAAAATGAAACGGAAATTCTCTTTTCCTTGAAGACCTCTCCCTCCAGAAACAATAATCTTTGCCTCTTGAAGGTTTACCCTCTCCTTAAGCTCCTCCACGATGTCCAGTATTCTGGAAGAAGCAGTCAACAATTTCTTAGGAGCAGACTCTTCTATTATCTCTGCCTGATGACCACTACGTAAAGGCGCCTCTTCAAACACTTTATGCCTGACGGTAGCCATCTGAGGCCTGTGGAAGGCTGTCTTTATGGTGGCCATAATATTCCCTCCAAAGGCAGGACGGGTCTGAAGAAGCAGGCCTTCAGGCGAGATATCTAACCCTGTACAGTCTGCAGTGAGACCTGCTCCTACCTTTACTGCTATACGCGAAAGCAAATCCCTGCCAATGGTGGTAGCGCCAGCCAAAAAGATTTCTGGCCTGTATTTTTCTATAAGATAAGACAGGACGCGGGAATAAGGCTGGGGCAAATAATCTTTGAGGAAAGGGTCGAAAACACAAAATATCTTATTTACTCCTCTTTGCGATATATCTTCTAAACATCCTCTCATCTCAGGGCTTCCTAAAAATGCGCACCCTACATAAGTATTCCTTTTGGATGCTAATTTTATAGCCTCGTTTATCAACTCATAAACCACGCCCTGAACTTTCCCTTTCCTCTGTTCTGCAAATACCCACACTCCCTGCCAACTTCCCAAATCAGTTTTTTTCTTAGGTTCATCTTTTAATATTTTCAGAGCATCAAATTTACAGGCCTGTACGCAGGCGCCGCAGAGGGTACATCTTGAGAAGTCAATTTTTATCTTATTCTCATACTGGGATATAGCTCCAAAGGGACAGGCCTTTATGCAGACAAAGCAACCTACACATTTTTGAGGATAAAACTCAAGACTCATTGCTTTTTAAGAAACTCTACCACCTCTCCCAATCCATCAAAATCATCTAAGGCGTAAATAACTTTCCCCTTGGCGCGTTCAGGTGGTTTAAATATTCTTACCACCTGCGTAGGAGAACCTTTAAGACCCACTTCTTCTTCCTCAACACTCAAATCCTTATGAGTCCACGCAGTTATATTCTGCTTTTTTGCCCTCAGCATCCCCCTCAAAGAAGGAAGGCGTGGTTCGTTTATCTCTTTCACTACTGTAAGCAAAACAGGAAGGGTGCTTTCTATAACCTCGTATCCCTCCTCAATCATCCTTTCGGCTATAATTTTCTTGGCTTGCCAGTCGATCTCTCTAATATTTTTCACATAACAGATGTGGGGCAGACCCAACCATTCAGCGGTGCCCGGACCAACTTGGGCAGTATCTCCATCTGAAGCCTGTTTGCCGCACAGAATCAAATTAACATCTCCTATCTTTTCTATAGCCTTAGATAGAACTTTGCTGGTAGCATAAGTGTCTGAACCTGCAAAAGCCCTGTCTGTAAGGAGTATAGCCTCATCAATGCCCATACTCAAAGCCTCTCTCAACGCAGACTCTGCCTGGGGAGGCCCCATAGTTATTACAATGGTAGATATGCCAAACTTTTCTTTCAGGCGTACAGCCTCCTCAATAGCATACATATCAAAGGGGTTTATGATGCTGTTCACTCCCTCTCTTATGAGAGTATTAGTCTGAGGGTCTATCTTTACCTCTGTGGTATCAGGAACCTGTTTTATGCAGACTACTGCCTTCATTTGCGTTTTTTGAGAAGTTCCTTTATCAAGCCTGAAGCAATCTCGTTAAGTTGTATTTGATTTGTGCCTTCATAAATCTGGGTAATTTTAGCATCACGCATCATTTTTTCAACTCCGTATTCATGCATATAGCCGTATCCTCCCAAGATTTGTACTGCCTGGGTAGTAACCCTCATCGCAACTTCTGAAGCATAATATTTTGCCATAGCACTCTCTTTAGTAAAATTCTTCTCGCCTGCATCTATCATGCGAGCCACATTATATACTAAACTTCTGGCAGCCTCGACCAGAGTTGCCATATCTGCAAGCATCCACTGAATGCCCTGAAAACTGGAGATGGACCTGCCAAATTGAACCCTCTGATGCGCATACTCCAGGGCCTTGTCCAACGCACCCTGGGCGATACCTACTGCCTGGGCACCAACTCCTGGCCGTGAGTAATCAAAGGTTTTCATAGTAATGATAAAGCCATGCCCTTCCTTACCTAAAAGATTTTCTTTGGGAATCTTACAGTCCTGAAAAATAATCTCTCGCGTAGAAGAAGCCCTTATACCCATCTTGTCTTCTTTTTTTCCAAAGGAAAGCCCTGGTGTATCCTTTTCTACGATAAAACAGGAAGCACCCCTTGGACCTTTAGATTTATCAGTCATCGCTATTACCACATAAATATCCGCATCTCCTGCGTTGGTAATAAAATGTTTTGTGCCGTTTAAAATATAACCATCAGCAGTCCTCTGGGCAGTAGTCTTAATATTTCCTGCATCGCTCCCTGCCTCAGGCTCGGTAAGACAAAAAGATACGAGTCTCTCTCCTGAGGCAACCGCCGGCAGATATTTCTTTTTTTGTTCCTCGCTTCCATAAAGAATAATGGGAAATGTCCCCAAAGCGCAGGCAGCGTAAGAAGCAGAAATCCCTGCGCAGCCCCGGGATAACTCCTCCACCACAATACATAAATCCAATATCTTACCTCCTAATCCCTCATATTCTTCAGGTATAAAGACTCTGAATAAATCAGAACGCCCCAACTCTTCCAAGATTTTTTTAGGAAATTCCTGATTTCTGTCGTACTCTAAAACAACTGGCGCTATCTTCTCTTCCGCCACTTTGGCACACAATTCCTTAAGCATCTTTTGCTCTTCGGTTAAAAAATAATTCAAACCCATTCTACGACCTCCTCTTTTTTATATCCTTCACAAGGGCGACTTCTTTACAATCAGGAAAAAATGGACAATCAAGGCAATCCTTCCATATCTTATGAGGCAATTTCTTTTTGGAAATAATCTTGAACCCTAATCTTTTGAAGATTTCTGGCAGGAAGGTAAGGACAAAAACTCTGCTTACCCCCAGGGTTTTTGCCTCTTGGAGGCAAACCTCGATTAAAGCCTTACCCACACCCCTACGCCTGTAGTTTCTATTTACCGCAAGAGACCTTATCTCTCCTAAATTCTGCCAGCCTATCACCTGCAAAGAACAGCATCCTATTATCTTTTTTTTGTATTCTGCTACCCAGAAATCTCTTAAATGCCCATAAATCTCATTCAGGGAACGGGCAAGCATCTGCTTTCTGCGGGCATAATATGATATAAGGCTATATATCGATGGCGTATCTTTAATTTCTGGCTTTCTTATAAAGAATTTCTGCGCAAATTTATCCAAAATATCTCCTTTGCTTTCAGAAGCTTTATAACATTATAAGAAATAATCTTAATAAATCAACCAAATTTCCCAAACTGTAAAAATTGGCATGATAAATTTACCTCCCAAGAAATATCTTTACCAAATAAGCCGGACTTAAAATGTAAAATAAAGGGTTTTAATCTGACATTAATGCCTGTCCTTTTTGCCACAAAAGAAATTATTTTAACTTTATCACTTTGGGATTAAAGGGAATCCGCAAAATTGCAGGCTACAGAAAATACTCAAAAAGCAGACAAAACATTCTATGTCTTCATCGAAAAGTGCGCAGATTGTAATTCTCTAAATAGATTTTTTACAAATTGCCTAAATACAAGCATAATAAAGACCGTATTCCCCAACAAATAACGTCTCCAAAGCCTTCGCGGCTCCTGAATAAACCTAAAAAGCCACTCCAAACCCAAATTTTGCATCCAGCAAGGAGCGGGTCTCAATCTTCCTGCTAGAAATTTGAAAAGCCCCCCCACAGGGATAAAAACATATGTAGAAAGATGCCTGTAATTTAGGTATATCCATTTCTCTTGCAAAGGCGTACCTAACCCTACAAATAATATATCCGGCTTTAAAGA
>CAYNIO010000015.1:0-16509 GCA_964397495.1 uncultured Planctomycetia bacterium | reverse complement strand
ATGCAGGTCTGAAGCCTGCTTCTGCATCGTTATTTTAAGCAAAGTTCTCATATCTATCTGCATTCCTACCTCCCTTCTTACAGATAAGGCCTGGGGTCCACAATTCTACCCTCTAAGCAACTTGCTGCTACCGCGGATGCGGATGCAAGATATATCAAGGCCTGGGGATTGCCCATTCTGCCCTTAAAATTCCTGTTGGCAGTAGACATAACGACTTCTGCGTCCGCAGGTATACCTTGATGAGTGCCCACACAGGGGCCGCACCCTGGAGGTATAACTATTGCCCCTGACTTTAAAAATATATCTATCAATCCCTCATTCAGGGCTTCCAGAAATACCTTCCTTGAAGCAGGGCCTATAATTAACCTTACATCTTGAGGCAACTTCTTGCCTTTAAGGACTCTGGAAGCATCCTTTAAATCCTTGAGCCTCCCATTAGTGCAGGTGCCAATAAACCCCATATTCACTCTAATTTTTTCCCTCTCCGCCTCTCTAAGGGTATGAACATTGGCAGGGCTGTGGGGATAGGCTACAAGGGGTACCAACTCTTCAAGATTTATCTCTAAAGTCCTTTCGTAGAAACAACCTGAGTCAGGATAAACAAAATCTCTTTCTTTAAACTCTGCGCCATTATTTCTCAACCAGTCTTTGAGGATTTTGTCGGGCTCAAATATAGCAGAAGTTGCGCCGCATTCTACGCTCATATTGCTTATAGTGAACCTCCAATCCATAGGTATCTTCTCGAGGGAAGGACCGCCTATTTCCAGGACTTTATAGGTCGCCTCATCCTGACCAAACAAGGAAAGAATATGCAGGGCAATATCCTTTCCAGAAATGCCTACAGGAGGTTCGCCTTTAAGATTTATGCGCCAGGTATGAGGAGTCCTCAGCCAGTTTTTGCCTGTAGCCATAGTAATGGCTGCGTCTGTAGAACCTACCCCCGACGAAAAAAGATTGAGTGCACCATAAGTACAGGTATGGGAATCTGCCCCCAATACAAGATTGCCTGGCTTCAACCTTGCGCTTTCCAATATTACCTGATGGCAGATCCCTTCCCCCTCTCTGTAAAGAGTGATACCAAACTTCTCGCAGAACTTGCGCATCCTTTGATGAATTGCTGAAATAGCCCTGCGGGGCGAGGGGGCATTATGGTCTATAACCAAGCAGGCGTCTTTTATCTTAAGGCCTTCAACCCCTAACTCCTCTATGCGGTCTATTATCAAAGAAGAAGTTCCGTCTTGGCCAAAACAGAAATCTATTTGGCATAGAACTATATCCAAAGGCTTAGCCTCTTGGCGGCTGTGGGAGCAAATTATCTTCTCAGCGATTGTCTTGGGCATAACTTTCAAGAAAGTCTTTAAGTCTAAGTAGTGCTTCCACCAACCTCTCTTTAGGCTGGGTAAGGCTTACCCTCAAAAAACCTTTCTTGCCAAAAGGCTCTCCAGGAACGCAAGCCACAAACTTGCTTTCTAAAAATTTTTTAGCGAAATCAAGGCTGTCAGAGGCAATATCCCTTATGTCGAGAAATACATAAAAGGCGCCATCTGGTTTATAAAATCTAATCCTGGATGAGAACAATTCTTTAAGTTTAGAGCAGAAGACATCTCGCCTGTCTTGATATTCTCTCTCCAGGGCAGAAAAGAAACTGTACTTGCGGTTATCCTTTAAAGCCTGCGCAAGCGCATACTGACAGATGCTCACTGCACAGGAAGTAGTGTGGGAAACGAATTTTGCTATATTCTTAATTATCTCTAATCGTGCAGCCAGCCAACCTATCCTTAAACCAGTCATAGCCAAACTTTTGGAAGCTCCGTCCACAGTAATGACTATCTTTTTAGCGCCTGGATTAAGGGAGTGTAAAGAAACTAATTTCTTGCCATCGAATACTATACGGTCATAAATCTGGTCATTTATTATATAAATATTTCTCTCCAAACAAATCTCTAAGAGTTTATTTAAAAATTCTGGAGAATAAACCTTGCCTGTAGGATTAGAGGGGGAATTAATAATTACTGCTTTAACTTGGGGGTCTAACAATTCAACAAGTTTTCCAAAATCTGGTTCAAAATTATCTTCGATGCCAGTCTCGAAGACAACAACTTGAGCCCCGCAGAGTTTTGCCATAGGCACATAGCTTACCCAATAGGGAGAGATTATTAAAACCTTATCCTTCTGGTCGAGGAGGGCATACAGGGCACTGTAAAGGGCATACTTTGCGCCAGTAAATATTGCTGTCTCCTCCCAAGAGTAATCCAGGCCCTTTTCTCTTAAATCGTAAGATACTGACTCCCGCAGTTCTCTCAATCCCAATGCCGGGGTATACTTGGTAAAATTCCTATCCAACGCCTCTTTAATCCTGTCCTTTACAAAATCTGGAGTGGCAAAATCAGGCTCGCCGGCAGAGAGGTTTATGACGTCTTTACCCTGGCTTAATAATTGTTTGGCAGTTGCAGAAAGAGCTAAAGTAAGGGAAGGCGTTATTTCCTGAAGATTAGGATTCATATTGACCTTTAGAGGGAATCCCTTTCTTTCTTAAATATCTTACGGATACTCGCCCTAAACCCGCCTGAGGGCTTCTTTTCCCTCTTGGGGGGAATCTCCTTAGGGGGGTGCTCAACAGGTGGTTTCTTCTCTCTGCCTTTAGGCTTCTTAGAAACCTCGGGCTTCTTTTCCTTTACAATTAGCTCAAGAAGGCTCAAGGAGGAACCGTCCCCCCTGCGGAACTTATTAATTTTAAGAATCCTGGTATACCCTCCCTTTATCTCCTTGAAGCGTGGGCCAATATTAGAAAAAAGCTTCTTTACCAAAGCGTGATCTTGAAGAAAATCAAAACACAACCTCCTATTATGGAGGGTGTCCTCCCTGGCCCAATTTATCAACCTTTCAGCTGTGCGCTGTGCCTGTTTTGCCCGAACATGTGTAGTCGTAATGGACTCATGCAACAGAAGAGAACGCACCAAAGACTTAAGGAGAGATTTCCTCTGGCCAAGGTTTCTGGAAAGCTTATTAGTCTTTTTTCTGTGTCTCATCAGACCCTATCTAATTTTTGCTTGTCTATACTCATACCCAGACTCAAACCCATACCCTTTAGAAGTTCCAGTATCTCATTCAGGGATTTTTTCCCGAAATTCCTATAACCTAACAATTCCTCTTCCGTTTTCTGCACCAAGTCCGCCAGCGTCTTTATATTCGCCTCCCGCAGGCAATTGGAGGATCTTACTGAAAGTTCGAGTTCTGACACAGGGATCTTCAACTTCTCATACAATGCCCTCTCCTCAGGAGTAAGTTCTTCCTCCTCCTCTATTTCTTCAACTGTACCCAACTGCGTAAAAACATCAAAATGTCTCTTAAGTATTGCTACCGCATGCAGAAGGGCATCTTTGGGCTCCATGCTTCCGTTGGTCCAGACTTCTATTATAAGACGGTCATAATCGGTGCGTTTACCTACACGCGTCTCCTCCACATGAATCGCCACCTTTTTAACAGGTGTAAAAATTGAGTCTATAGGTATGACTCCTATGGGCATATCCTCCCGTTTATTTTCTTCAGCAGGAACCCAACCTCTGCCTAACCCCACATCCATCTCTATATTTAAAGATTTATCTTCGGTAAGGGTGCAGATATAATGGTCAGGATTGACCACCTCAATGGAGCTGTCAGTAATTATATCCTTTGCCTTAACCTCTCCTGCTTTGTCTTTCTTAATGTAAATCTTTTTGGGATGGCGACTCAGAGGCTTTAATACTACCCCTTTAAGATTTAGAACCAATTCCGTGGTGTCCTCTAATACTCCCGGAATAGCAGAAAACTCATGTAAAATACCCTCAATCTTGACAGCGGTTATAGCCGCACCCTCAATAGATGAAAGAAGCACCCTCCTCAAAGAATTCCCCAAAGTATGGCCATACCCTTTCTCAAAAGGCTCGGCTATGAACTTTCCATAATAAGGAGTATAATTCTTCTGGTCTATGATGAGGAATTTAGGAAGTTGAAAATCACGCCATTTTACACCCATATCTTCCTCCTGTTATTTAGAATACAACTCTACTATCAACTGCTCCTTCACGGGAACTATTAAATCTTCCTTTTCAGGAAGCCTTAAGACTCTAATCTTGAACTCCGCAGGGTCAACCTCCATCCATTTGGGGATAGAGCGCTCCTTAGTAATGAGTGAGTAGTTTTCCTTCACCCATTTACGAATTCTCTCCTCATTCTTGACTTCTATAACATCCCCTTCCTTCACAAGAAAGGAAGGTATGTCTACTTTCTTTGAATTTACTAATATATTTCCGTGTCTTACAAACTGGCGCGCTTGGCTTCGGGAAACACAAAAACAACCTCTAAACACTACATTATCTAATCTCCTCTCTAAAAGCTGAATGAGTATCCTGCCTGTTTCGCCCTTCATTCTTTGTGCCAGCTGAAAATATCTCTTAAACTGCCTTTCTAATACCCCGTACATCCTCTTCACCTTTTGTTTCTCTCGCAATTGTAGGGCATAGTAAGATGGCTTTCCATGGGGAAGCCTTCCATGCATGCCTGGGGGGTAAGGGCGCCGGGAAAAAGGGCATTTTTCGCTCAAACACCTCGCCCCTTTTAAGAATAATTTCAACCCTTCTCTCCTGCAAAGCCGGCAGTTTGAACCTAAATATCTGGCCATCTTTATACCCTCCGAGGTTTAGGAGGCCTGCAACCATTATGAGGCACAGGCGTAATGTCTTTTATAGAAACCACCTGCAGCCCTGCGGCTTGAATAGCACGAATAGCAGATTCCCTTCCTGGACCGGGACCTTTTACTTTTACCTCTACCTCCTTTAAGCCCAAATCTTTAGCCCTCCTGGCTGTTTCTCTGGCAGCAAGTTGAGCCGCGTAGGGCGTGGATTTCTTTGTACCCTTAAAACCTGCTGTGCCGCTTGAACCCCAGACGATAACATTTCCCTGTGGGTCAGTTATGGTAATAATGGTATTATTAAAAGTGGCTTTAATATAAGCAATGCCTCTAACTAAAGAAGTGGGCAGTCTCTTTTTTCTCTTCCTAAATTTATCTCTCCTCTTAGCCATAATATCCTACTTCTCCTTTCTCTTTATGCCTCCTACACGGGGACGGGGCCCCTTGCGTGTACGGGCGTTGCACCTGGTGCGTTGCCCCCTTACCGGAAGACCCTTCTTGTGCCTTAATCCCCGATAACACCCTATTTCAATAAGCCGCCTGATATTGGCTGCAACTTCGCGCTTCAATTCGCCCTCTATCTTGTAACTTCTGGCAATCGTCTGGTTGAGGGCTGACACCTCCTCATCGGTCAAATCATTCGTCCTTTTATAAGGATCTATGCCTGCCTCCCTTAAAACCCTGAAGGTATTAGTAGGCCCGATGCCGTAGACGTAAGTCAACGCTATCCACACTGGCTTTGATTTAGGTAAGTCTACTCCTCCTACTCTCGCCATAGTTGCCTCCTTTAGCCTTGACGCTGTTTGTGTTTAGGGTTTTTGCAGATAACCCTTACTACACCTTTGCGCTTTATAATTCTGCACTTATCGCAAATTCTTTTTACCGAACTTTTAACCTTCATCTTTCAGCGGTTGTAGCGGTAAACTATCCTGCCCCGTGTAAGGTCGTAAGGCGAAACCTCAACCCGCACCTTGTCCCCGGGGACTATCCTTATAAAATGCATCCTCATCTTCCCGCAAACATGGGCTAAAACTTTTAATCCATTCTCTAACTCCACTCTGAAAGTAGCGTTAGGTAATGCTTCTTGAATTATGCCATCCAACTCAATCTTCTCTTCCTTCATTGAGTTATCACCAACGCCTTTTTTCTTCCTACAACAATTGTATGTTCGAAATGGGAAGAAAGAGAGCCATCCTTTGTCCTGGCAGTCCAGCCATTAGAAAGAATCTCTACCCGCCAATCACCCATGCTTACCATGGGCTCTATGGCAAGGACCAATCCCTCCCTCAATCTCAAACCTTCGTGGGGACGGCCAAAATTAGGAACCTGCGGCTCATCATGAAGAAGATTGCCTACCCCATGCCCCACAAAATCCCTTATCACCTTAAAACCCTTGCTTTCCACAAATTCCTGAATAGCCCAAGATATATCGCCTACAAAATTTCCTGCCCGTGCCTGTTTGATGCCTCGATAAAGCGCTTCTTTAGCAACCTTAACTAACATCTTCGCCTTTCTTGACACCCTTCCCAAAATAAAGGTCCAGGCTGAATCCGTATAGAAGTCTGCAAATTTCACTCCTGCGTCTATGCTCACTATATCGCCCTCATTAAGTACCCTGCCCGAAGGAATGCCATGGACTATCTCTTCGTTAAGAGATACGCATATGCTTGCAGGATAACCTCTATATCCTAAGAAGGCAGGCTCTGCGCCATGTTTCTTTATAAAATTATAAGAAAATTCATCCAGGTATTTAGTGCTCACTCCAGGCTTTATTAGTTTTTTCAAAGCCTTAAAGAGATTCGACAAAATCCTACCTGAAGACTTAAGCATCTCTATTTCTTGTGAAGAGTTCAGCACTGTCATCTTTTATAGACTCCACCACTTTTAACACATTTTTAAATGTTTCCTGCCGGGCAAGGTTAGCGTCTACCCTCTCAAGCAAACCCTTTTCCTGGTAATAATCTATCAAGGGCTTGGTTTGCTCGTAAAAAGACATCCATCTTTGCTCTATTACTTCAGGTGTATCGTCTTTTCTCTGCATAAGAACCCCTCCACAGAAGTCGCAGACACCTTCTTTCTTAGGGGGCATATTTTCTATATGGAAATTTGCCCCGCACTTATTGCAGACTCTCCTGCCGGACAGCCTCTGGACAGATACATCCCGCGATACATCGAAAAAGAGAACCTTGTGCAAACCCATCCCATTTCCTTCAAGGAGTTTTTCTAATTCTTTGGCCTGCGTAAGGTTTCTAGGGAAACCGTCGAATATAAATCCCTTTACATTCTTTTCATTTATAGCCTGCCTTAAAACCTCAAACACTATTTTGTCAGGCACAAGCTCGCCTCTGTCCATATACATCCTTATCTTATGGGAAATTTCGTCTTGGGACTGCTTCTTCTTTCTGAGGAGTTCGCCTGTAGAAATATGCTCAAAACCAAATAACCTCTTTAACTCCTGGGCTTGAGTCCCCTTGCCTGCTCCTGGTGCCCCCAGGAATATTAAATTTACCATTTTAGTAAGACCTCCTTGCCCTCAACCTGCCTGAGGTGGTAAAACCGTCATAATGCCTGAGCAACAATTGAGATTCCAACTGTCTCACGGTATCCAACATCACTCCCACTACAATAAGAAGGGTTGTGCCCCCAAAGAAAGAAGCCACCCTGTAAGAAGGGAGGGCAAATATCTTCATCACCACATTAGGGAAGATGGCAATAAAAGAAACAAAAAGCGCCCCTGCAAAAGTAATTCTACCTACTACAAAATCCAGAAAGTTCGCCGTCTGTTCTCCAGGCCTTACCCCAGGTATAAATCCTCCGTATTTCTTAAGATTTCCTGCAACCTCTATGGGGTTGAACACTATGGCAGTATAGAAATACATAAAAAATATTATTAATCCTGCATAAATGATGTTGTAAAACAGGCCGTGTTGAAAAAGTTTTTGGGCAATTAATTGCAGTCGTGGATTAGGAAAAAAAGTTGTCAGGGTGGCAGGGAACATTATTACTGACTGGGCAAATATTATAGCAATCACTCCTGCTTGGTCTACCCTTATAGGAAGGAATGTAGATGTCCCCCCATAGACTTTTCTTCCTATGATTCTGCGGGCATATTGAATAGGGATCCTGCGTTGCGACTGGGTAATAAGAACTACACCCATTAATGAAGCCAACCACAAAGCCAAAAGAAATACTAAAGTTAAAGGGTCAAGTTGCCTTAAAGAAGGCTGACGCGAAGAAACCATTATGAACAACTGTGTCAAAGCCGAAGGTATGCGCGAAAGGATACTGCAGGTAATAATCAGAGAGATGCCATTGCCTATGCCTCTCTCCTGAATCTGTTCCCCCAGCCACATCACAAACATCGTCCCACAGGTGAGGGTAAACATTGTGATTATTCTGAAAGTCCACCCCGGATTTTCTACTATTACCAGACCTTGAAAACGCGAAGGGTTCTCCAGCCACAAGGATATAAAGTACCCTTGGAGGAAACATAAGAAAACCGTAAGTGTGCGTGTATACTGATTTATTTTAAGATGTCCGGCCCTGCCTTCTTTAGAAAGTTTCTCCAGGAATGGCACCACTGCTGTAAGAAGTTGCATAATTATCGAGGCAGAAATATAGGGCATTATTCCCAAGCCAAAAACAGTCATCCTGCTCAAGGCCCCCCCAGAAAAAAGATTCATAAACCCAAAAAGTGTCCCCCCTTGAGTCTGGGCGATCCTCTGAAAGTACTGGCTTAAAGCCTGGCTATTTATTCCAGGGGTAGGGATATAACAACCCAGTCTGTATACTGCTATCAGGCCTAAGGTAATAAGAATCTTCTTTCTCAGGTCAGGAATCTTAAAAGCATTCCTTAGAGATTTAATCATCTACAACCTTGCCTCCTAAAGCCTCAATCTTCTTAAACGCCGATCGGGAAAAATGCTTCACCTTAAAAATTAGAGGTTTAGATATATTGCCCTGCCCTAAAATCTTAATCTCTACATTTCTGCTCTTTATTAACCCCTTGCGGCGAAGGCTCTCAACACTCACCTCTTCCCCTTGGGAAAATCTCTCCTCTATGTCTTTAAGATTTACTACCTCGTATTCTCTCTTCTTCGTCTTGAATCCTCTCTTGGGAAGGTGCCTAAATAGGGGAACATTGCCCCCCTGAAAACCTGCATATGTTTTTGAACCTGCGTGTTGACCTTGACCCTTATGGCCCCTGCCTGAAGTCTTTCCATGACCAGAACCAGGGCCGCACCCCAACCTCTTTTTTCTCTTATTGGCGCCTCGGGGAGATTTAATATTACCTATCCTTACTATCATCGCTCTCCTGTATATCTTTGGTATGAGGCCTTTTCAAACTTTTAAAAGCCTCTAAAGTAGCATAAATTACATTTATAGGATTTGAAGATTTCCTCACAATTTTAGTAAGAATATCCTTTATACCCGCACACTCGCACACTGCCCTTACAGGTCCAGAAGCAATAATTCCTGTTCCTGCAGAGGCCGGTTTAAGTAAAATCTCTACTGCCCCAAATTTAACAGCTATCTGATGAGGGATGGTGCGGCCATCTACCAAAGGAACATCTACGAGGCTCTTTTTAGCCTGTTTTATAGCCTTCCTTATAGCATCGGCGACCTCATTAGCCTTGCCTAAACTCATCCCCACTTTCCCTTTGCCATCGCCTACGACTACCAAGGCTGAGAAATGGAGTTTCCTGCCTCCCTTGGTAACCTTGGTGCATCTATTTATAGCAACTATTTTCTCTGTGAATATCTGGGGTTCTTCCAATTCCAGCTGCAGTTTTGGTTTGTCTGCCATTAGAACTTTAAACCTCCTTTTCTTGCGCCTTCTGCCAAAGCTTTGACTTTGCCATGATACTTGTATCCACTCCTGTCAAAGACCACTTCCTTTATCCCTTTCTCCCTGGCTCTCTTTGCCAATTCTTCGCCCACCTTCCCTGCCGATTCCAGAATCCAACTCTTCTTAAGGTTAGAACGCAGTTCTTTATCCAGGGTAGAACAGGAAACCAAACTTCTGCTCTGAGTGTCGTCTATTATCTGGGCGTAGATGTGTTTATTGCTTCTGTAAACTGCAAGCCTGGGCCTGGAAGATGTGCCTTTAATCTTCCTCCTTATATGTTTTTTACGCCTTTCTCTCCCAAACAGATGAGCCATTACTTACCCACAGCCTTTCCTAATTTCTTGCGCACCTCTTCTCCTGCATACCTTATACCCTTGCCTTTATAAGGTTCTGGCGGAAGTACCGCCCGGATATTTGCAGCCGTCTGGCCTACCAGGTGCTTATCTATACCTGAAATTATGATGCGTGTGGGATTGGGTGTCTTTATCTCCACTCCTTCAGGAGCTGTAAATTCTACTGGATGGGAAAAACCAAGATTCAAAACCAAAGTCTTACCCTTCATCTGGGCTTTATACCCCACACCTACAATCTCCAAGTGCCTTTCGTAACCTTCGCTTACGCCCACAACCATATTGTTTATCAGGGCCCTGCTTAAACCATGCAAAGACCTCTGGGTTTTGGTATCGCTTCCCCTTTCTACTATAATCTGATTGTCCTCAATAACACAAGATATACCTTCGGGCAATGTCCAGGAGAGACTTCCCTTGGGGCCTTTAACCTCTATATCCCTGCCTTCTATCTTTACCTGAACGCCCCCAGGCAAATTTATAGGTCTTCTTCCTATTTTGGACATCTCAATAAACCTCGCAAACAATCTCTCCGCCTATGCCAAGCTTCCTTGCGTGTCTATCTGTAAACACCCCTTTAGAGGTGCTAATGATTGCTATTCCATAACCCTGCAGGACCCTAGGTATATGACTCTTGTCTGCATAGATTCTGCGGCCAGGCTTAGAAATTCTCTTAATCTGGGTAATAGCAGGCTTACCTTCCTGGTATTTTAAGTAAACCCTGAGTATCCCCTGTTTTTTGTCTTCTATGCGCCTGAAATTCTCTATATACCCCTCGTCTTTCAGGATCTGGAAAACCCTCTCCAGAAGTTTAGAGGCTTTAATCTCTACTACCTCTTTTTTGCTGCGCGAGGCATTCCTTACCGCAGTAAGGGCATCGGCAATAGAATCACCTATACTCATCTTACCAACTCGCTTTCTTAACCCCAGGTACAAGCCCTTTCCAGGCTAAATTGCGAAAGCATATCCTGCATAGGCCAAATCTTCTCAAATAAGCCCGTGGCCTTCCGCAAATTCTACACCTGTTTCTCTGACGGGTCTTGTACTTGGGTTTTCTCTTTGTCTTCTCAATCTTAGCCTTTGTAGCCATTATCTTACCCTAAAAGGGAAACCAAAACCTTTAAGCAACTCAAAACTCTCCTCCACCGAACCGCTATCTATGCAAAAAGTTATGTTCATTCCCTGAATGTGCTTTGCTTTATCCAAATCCACCTCAGGGAAAATAGTATGCTCGTCTATCCCCAGAGTGTAATTTCCTCCTTCGTCAAAACCTGCCGTAGGAAAACCGCGGAAATCCCTTATGCGTGGCACAGCAAAGGTTATAAATCTATCCAGAAATTCATACATAATCTTGCCCCTCAAAGTCACCTTCAGGCCCACAGGCTGACCCTTTCTTATTTTAAAGTTGGATATAGGTTTTTTAGCCCTGCATACTTTTGGCTTTTGACCGGTAATAACCGCTAAATCTCTTAATAACTGCTCCAATATATCCTGATTGTGGGCGGCCTCTCCGCACCCCATATTAACTACGATTTTGGTCAAGCGGGGACAGGATAGAGCATTTTTAAAGCCGAACTTCTCCCTAAGAGAGGGAAGCAACTCCTTCCTGTATTTTTCTAAAAGCCTGGGGATATAAGTTTGCTCTAAATCTGGCTTTGACATTTTCTGCAGAACCTTATTTTGCTTCCGTCTTTAAGTACCTTTATCCCAAACCTTACTCCCCGGGAACAGGTCTTGCACCACAGCATAAGATTAGATAGGTGTATGGAAGAGGGTATCTCCACAATCCCTCCCTTTTCTTCTTCAGAACGCCTCCTTAAGTGCTTCTTTACCAAATTTACGCCTTCAACTATAGCCCTGTTCCTGCGGGGGAAAACCTTAAGAACCTTCCCCCTCTTTCCTTTATCCCTGCCTGAAATTACTACCACCTCGTCATCTTTTTTTATGCGTAGAGCCATCTCACACCACCTCAGGGGCCAAAGATAAAATCTTGGAAAAATTCCTCTCCCTCAATTCCCTCGCCACAGGCCCAAACACCCTGGTACAACGGGGGTTGCCCTGTTTATCAATTACCACGCAGGCATTAGAATCGAACCTCAACCAACTGCCGTCGTTCCTTCGTATGGGCTTCCTCTGCCTCACCACCACTGCCCTGACTACCTCACCTTTTTTTATAGGCGCATGAGGCACGGCTTCCTTAACAGAACAACTTATGACATCCCCTAACTCTGCGTATTTCTTGTTCTTCTTGCCAATAACCCCGATGAAGGATACCCTTCTTGCTCCGCTATTGTCGGCAACTACTAAATGCGTTCTTATGTAAATCATGCCTATTGGCCCCTTTTTAAAATCTCTAAAAGCCTAAAACGCTTATGCCGGGATAAGGGACGAATCTCTATAATGGAAACCTCATCTCCCTCTTTAGCCTCATTCTTCTCATCGTGGACTTTATACTTCTTGTGCACCCTTATAACCTTCTGGTAAAGAGGGTGCCTCTTAAGGCGTTCAACCTCAACCACAATGGTTTTACGCATTTTAGAAGAAACGACTATGCCCTTAAGAACTTTTCTTCTCTGCTTCATTTCTCTCCTTTAGAATAGTCAAGACCCTGGCTATATCTTTGCGCGTAGCCCTAATAAGATGGGGCTTCTGTAAAGTCTGGGTTTTCCTCTGGTAATTCAACTCAAGAAGGCTCTTCTTCAAGTCCAACAATTTCTCTTCCAGTTCTTTAGATGTAAGATTTCTCAACTCCTGCACCTTCATTATCTAACCTCTTCTCTTCACAAACTTAGTCTTAAAGGGAAGTTTATAGGCAATCTCCTTAAACACGGCTTTAGCCATAGTCTCAGGAATTCCTCCTAATTCAAACAGGACCCTCCCCCTGCGGATTACTGCTACCCATCTATCTATATCTCCTTTGCCTTTCCCCATCCTCGTCTCTTGGGGTTTTTTGGTAATAGACTTGTCAGGAAAAACTCTTATCCAGAGCCTGCCTCCCCTTTTAAATTTTCTGGCAACCAACACCCTGCAGGCCTCAATTTGCTGAGCACTCATCCAGCCGCAGCCTAGTGCCTTAAGCCCATATTCACCAAAGGCTACATAATTTCCTCCTGAGGAAATACCTTTCCTTCTGCCACGTTGGTATTTGCGGAATTTAACCCTTTTGGGCATCAAAGGCATAACTTAAACCTCCTACTCTTCAGACTCCCCCTCAGGCTCTTCTTTGCGTTTAAGGTATTGACCAGGTTTGCCTTCGCCTTTATAAATCCACACCTTAACTCCAATGGTTCCGTATGTTGTCCTGCTTACGCTGTAGCCATAGTCTATATCTGACCTGAAGGTGGAGAGGGGTATTTTCCCATCCTTGTAGACTTCGCTGCGGGCTATTTCCGCCCCCTGAAGCCTGCCTGAACAACGGATTTTAACCCCCAAGGCTCCTCCGGCCCTTGCCATCTGAATAGCCCTCTTCATTGCCCTCTTATAGTTGACCCTCTTCTGTAATTGAAAAGCGATATTTTCAGCAATGAGCTGAGCCTCTACTGCAGGATTATCTACCTCCTGAACATCTATAAATACTTCTTTGCCCGTAAAAGAATTCACCTCTTCCCTCACTCTCTCTATATCTTGGCCCCTCCTTCCGATGACTACTCCAGGCCGGGAAGTCTTTATGCGAATCTTTATAGAATCAGGGCTGAGGCGCTCTATTATAACCTGAGCAATAGTAGCAGGAGGGTAAGATTTGGTAATAAATTCTCTTACACGATAATCCTCCTCTACAAATTCTCCAAACTGCTTCTTGGAAGCAAACCATTTAGAAGACCAATCTCTGACAAGGCCCAATCTTAAAGATACGGGGTTTACTTTCTGTCCCATTTTATCCTGCCCTTTTTACATCTAATTCAACCAATATATGAGAAGTCCTCCTCCTTATCATAACCGCCCTTCCAAAGGAGGCTGCGCGGTATCTACGCAACATCGGCCCTGGATTAGCCACAACATTTTTTATCCAAAGGCCGTGTTCTTCATAGCCTTTCTGCTTGGCATTAGCCACTGCTGATTTTAGGACTTTCTCCAGGGGAAACTTTGCACGTTTGTTTATATTCCTCAGAACCTGTAGAGCTTGTTTCACGCTCCTGCCCTTTATAAGGGGTATCAAAAGCCTTATCTTCGTCGGAGAAATTCTTATATATTTAGCATAAGCACGCGAAACCATACTTCTTGCTATTTCTTCTGCAAAGCCTTCTTGGCCTTAACCCCTCCATGCTGCCTAAAGGTCCTGGTAGGGGCAAATTCTCCCAGACGGTGTCCTACCATAGACTCGGTTATATAAACGGGTATATGCTTTCTTCCGTCATGGACAGCGATAGTCATACCTACAAACTCAGGGATAATAACCGAAGCCCTTGACCAAGTTTTAACCGGGGTTCTTATTCCTTTCTCCTTATTCTGCAAAACTTTTTTTAATAATTTCCTGTCTACAAAAGGACCTTTTTTAAGAGAACGGCTCATTTCTGTTTTCTCCTTTTGATAATAAATCTGTCAGAAGGCTTCCTCTTTCTGGTTTTCATCCCCTTAGTATATTTTCCCCAGGGGCTAACAGGGTGAGGATTCCCCTGTCCTGCTTTTCCCTCGCCTCCGCCATGGGGATGGTCTACAGGATTCATAGCCACTCCCCGCACATGCGGCCTCCTGCCCAAATAGCGTCTTCTTCCTGCTTTGCCAAACATAACCGAATCGTGCTCGGCATTGCCTACCTGACCAATTACTGCCCGACAGTCTAAATGAATTAACCTTATCTCTCCTGAGGGAAGTTTCACATGGGCAAAATCGCCCTCCTTGGCCATAATCTGCGCCCAAGAGCCAGCGGAGCGCACAATCTGAGCGCCCTTGTTGGGTTTTAATTCTATATTATGTATCAATGTTCCCAGAGGAATAAACCTTAAAGGCATACAGTTCCCTGTCTTTATCTCTGCCTTGTCCTGAGTATAAGTAGATACAATTTTATCTCCCACGCCCAGGCCCAAAGGCTGTATGATATACCTCTTTTCGCCACCAGGATATTCAAGCAAAGCCAAACGGGCGCTGCGGTTAGGATCGTATTCTATACTTAAAACCTTAGCCTCTACATCTAACTTGTCTCTTTTAAAATCTATAACCCTGTACATCCTTTTATGACCGCCGCCTCTAAACCTCGCAGTTATCCTTCCCTGATTGTTTCTACCTCCAGTCTTTTTGAGAGGTCTCAAGAGCGACTTCTCGGGCTTCTTCTTAGTAATCTCCTTAAAATCAGGAGAAACCCTGAACCTTAAACCACTGGTAGTAGGTTTAAACCTCTTTATGCCCATATTTACTTAAACTCAATTCTAAAACCTTGCTTAAGGGTTATTATGGCTTTTTTCCTTCTGGGGGTATGCCCCATCCTAAACCTCATCCTTTTTGGCTTAGGCTTAACATTAATGGTATGGACATCTTTTACCTTCACATTGTAAACCTTCTCTATAGCTTGTTTAATCTTAGTTTTTGTAGCCCTGGGGTCTACTATAAATACATATTTATTGAGATTCTCAAGATCCTTTGACCTCTCCGTAAGGAAAGGGTATTTTATAACGTCAATTAAGTCTTTCATTTTTGCCTCTGTTTCTTTTTTAGGGCCTTCTTAATCCTTTCTGACAACTCCCGGAAAGAATCCTTAGTCAGAATTATCTTTTCGTATAAAAGAACGGTGTAAGCATTAAGTTCACCTACCCTGCATAACCCCACTTTAGGTATATTGCGGGAAGATAAAATTACCTCTTGAGAGAAACTATTGTCTATAAAAAGGACTTTTCCTTCCAGATTCAGATTATGTATAATTTTGACAAATTCCTTGGTCTTAGGGAGAGAAACTTTCAATTCCTCTAACAGTTTCAAATTCTCCTCCTCGAGGCGAGCATTGAGACTGCTTAAAAGGGCAAGAACCTTTTTCTTCCTGGGGATGGAATAATGATAATTTCTTCTTTGAGGCCCAAATACTACTCCTCCCCCTTTCCATATAGGGGAACGGATGGAGCCGTGGCGAGCACGCCCCGTCCCTTTTTGGGCATAAGGCTTTCTTCCTCCTCCTCTTACCATACCCCGTGTCTTTGTGGAGGCTGTGCCTGAACGCATATTCGCCTGGTACATCTTAACTGCCTCCCAAAGAAGGCTTTCATTCACCTTGCCGTCGAAGAGAGAACTATCCACAGGAATTTTCTCTACCACCTTTCCTTCCAGATTGTAAACCTCAAGAACCTTTTCCATAACCTTTAGCTCTCCTTACAAAAAGGATGCTATTCCTTGAACCCGGGATAGCGCCTTTAACTATCAAAATATTATTCTGAGAATCTATCCCCATAACCTTGAGATTCTTAACGGTGATATTCTCATAACCATACCTTCCTGGCATATGGTGCCCCTTAACCATTCTTCCAGGGTCAGTAGTGGCACCTGCTGAACCCATCTTGCGATGAATTGTAGAACCGTGGCTTGCAGGCTGCCCTGACCAGTTCCAACGCTTCATACCCCCAGCAAACCCCCGACCTTTAGTTCTACCCCTGACGTCTACCAAAGAGACATCCTTAAACATCTCCACTGTAATCTGGGTTCCCACCTCAACTTCTTGAGAA